>NZ_JBVHWK010000024.1:0-14129 GCF_055569445.1 Streptomyces sp. NPDC029122
GCCCGGTTACATTCCGAACCCGGAAGCTAAGCCTTTCAGCGCCGATGGTACTGCAGGGGGGACCCTGTGGGAGAGTAGGACGCCGCCGAACAATCATTGTGGGAAAGCCCCGCACCTTCTGGTGCGGGGCTTTTCTGCGTTCAGGGTCCGGATCGGCGGCCGGTCGGCCCGTGCAGGGACTCCTGTAGGGTCAGGGGGCACCGATCCGACCATTTCTAGCGTCACAGTGGAGGCCCCCGGGTGGAGGTCCAGGAGACTCGGGTTCAGACCGACCGAATTTTCACCATTCCGAACATCCTGAGCATGGCTCGTCTCGTCGGCGTACCGCTGTTCCTCTGGCTCATCCTGGAGGGGCACGACGGGTGGGCGCTGGCCGTCCTGATGCTCAGCGGGATCAGTGACTACCTCGACGGAAAACTCGCGCGCCGCTGGAATCAGATCAGCAAACTGGGCCGGCTGCTGGACCCCGCCGCGGACCGCCTCTACGTCCTGACCACTCTCTTCGGTCTGACCTGGCGGGAGATCCTGCCCCTGTGGCTCACCGCGGCGCTCCTCGCGCGTGAGGCGATGCTGCTGGTCATGGTGTGGATCCTGCGTCGGCACGGCTATCCGCCGCCGCAGGTGAACTTCCTCGGCAAGGCCGCGACCTTCAACCTGATGTACGCCTTCCCCTTGCTCCTGCTCAGTGACGGGACCGGCTGGTTGGCCTGGATGGCGTCCGTTTTCGGATGGGCGTTCGCAGGATGGGGTACAACTCTCTATTGGTGGGCAGGAATCCTTTACGTGGTGCAAGTCCGCCGGCTGGTCAGGGCTACCACGGCCGATTGAGCTCACTCGGCGCCGGTACTGACGCGGATGAGTTGCGGAGTATCCGCCCCGGAGGAGTGAGGTCGGCTGGACCGTCATCTCTCTAGGAGGACTCTTCCGACATGAAGGCCGTCGTGATGGCCGGTGGCGAAGGTACGCGGCTTCGCCCCATGACCTCAAGCATGCCCAAGCCGCTCCTGCCGGTGGCGAACCGGCCGATCATGGAGCACGTGCTGAGGCTGCTCAAGCGGCATGGGCTCAGCGAGACCGTGGTCACGGTGCAGTTCCTGGCGTCCCTCGTCAAGAACTACTTCGGTGACGGCGAGGAGCTCGGGATGGAGCTCACCTACGCCAACGAGGAAAAGCCTCTCGGAACCGCCGGCAGCGTGAAGAACGCCGAAGAAGCCCTGAAGGACGACACCTTCCTCGTCATCTCCGGCGACGCGCTGACCGACTTCGACCTCACCGACCTCATCAATTTCCACAAGGAGAAGGGCGCACTGGTCACGGTGTGCCTGACCCGGGTGCCGAACCCGCTGGAATTCGGCATCACCATCGTGGACGAGGAAGGGAAGGTCGAGCGCTTCCTCGAGAAGCCGACATGGGGGCAGGTGTTCTCGGACACCATCAACACCGGCATCTACGTGATGGAGCCGGAGATCTTCGACTACGTCGACCCGGACGTTTCCGTCGACTGGTCCGGTGACGTCTTCCCCCAGCTGATGAAGGAAGGCCGCCCGATCTACGGCTACGTGGCCGAGGGCTACTGGGAGGACGTGGGCACCCACGAGAGCTACGTCAAGGCGCAGGCCGACGTGCTCGAGGGCAAGGTCCAGGTCGACATGGACGGCTTCGAGATCTCGCCCGGCGTGTGGATCGCCGAAGGGGCCGAGGTCAGCCCCGACGCCGTGCTGCGCGGGCCGCTGTACGTCGGCGACTACGCCAAGGTAGAGGCCGGGGTGGAGCTCCGCGAGCACACCGTCATCGGGTCGAACGTGGTCGTGAAGAGCGGAGCCTTCCTCCACAAGGCCGTCGTCCACGACAACGTCTACATCGGCCCGCACAGCAACCTGCGCGGCTGCGTCATCGGCAAGAACACCGACATCATGCGGGCAGCCCGGATCGAGGACGGCGCCGTCATCGGTGACGAGTGCCTCGTGGGTGAAGAATCCATTGTCCAGGGCAATGTGCGCGTCTACCCGTTCAAGACGGTCGAGGCCGGTGCCTTCGTCAACACCTCGGTCATCTGGGAGTCCCGCGGCCAGGCACACCTGTTCGGTGCCCGGGGAGTCTCCGGGATCCTGAACGTGGAGATCACCCCCGAGCTGGTGGTCAAGCTGGCGGGCGCCTACGCGACGATGCTGAAGAAGGGCGCGATCGTCACCACGGCCCGTGACCACTCCCGAGGCGCCCGTGCGCTCAAGCGCGCGGTGATCTCGGCGCTCCAGGCCAGCGCCATCGACGTCCGTGACCTGGAGAACGTACCGCTGCCGGTGGCGCGCCAGCAGACGGCCCGCGGTGCGGCGGGCGGAATCATGATCAGGACCTCGCCCGGGGTGCCGGACTCGGTGGACATCATGTTCCTCGACGAGCGGGGCGCCGACCTCTCGCAGGCGCAGCAGCGCAAGCTGGACCGGGTGTACGCACGCCAGGAGTACCGGCGTGCCTTCCCCGGGGAGATCGGCGACCTGCAGTTCCCGTCGAGCGTCTTCGACTCGTACACGGGCTCGCTGCTGCGGCGGGTGGACACCACCGGGATCGCCGACGCCGGGCTCAAGGTCGTCGTGGACGCCTCGAACGGCAGCGCGGGGCTCGTGCTGCCCAGCCTGCTCGGCCGGCTCGGCGTGGACGCGCTGACGATCAACCCCGGCCTGGACGAGTCCAGGCCGACCGAGACGCGGGAGACCCGGCGGGCCGGGCTGGTGCGTCTCGGCGAGATCGTGGCGTCGGCGCGGGCGGCCTTCGGGGTGCGGTTCGACCCGGTGGGCGAGCGGATCTCGCTGGTGGACGAGCGGGGCCGCATCATCGAGGACGACCGGGCGCTGCTCGTGCTCCTCGACCTGGTGGCCGCCGAGAAGCGCAGCGGCAAGGTGGCCCTGCCGGTGACCACGACGCGGGTCGCCGAGCAGGTGGCGGCGTACCACGGCACCCAGGTGGAGTGGACGACGACCTCGCCCGACGACCTGACCCGGGTCGGCCGGGAGGAGACGACGATCTTCGGCGGGGACGGGCGGGGCGGGTTCATCGTCCCCGAGTTCAGCTCCGTGTTCGACGGGTCGGCGGCCTTCGTGCAGTTGATCGGACTGGTGGCCCGGACGCAGCTCACCCTGAGCCAGATCGACGCCCGCATTCCGCGTGCGCACGTGCTCAAGCGGGACGTGCCCACCCCGTGGGCGGCGAAGGGCCTCGTGATGCGGCGGGTCGTGGAGGCGGCGGGCGACCGGCAGGTGGACACCACCGACGGGGTGCGCGTGGTCGAGGCCGACGGGCGGTGGGCGCTGGTCCTGCCCGACCCGGCGGAGGCGGTCACCCACCTGTGGGCCGAAGGCCCCGACGACGCCTCCGCCCAGGCGCTCCTCGACGAGTGGGCTGCGGTCGTGGACGGAGCCGGGCAGCACTGACGCGCGGTGCCGGCGGGCCGGGTGCGGGAGTCGTCCGCCCCGCCCCGCCGGACGAGCGCATTGGGTGGGGGCGGTGCCGACATGCGACGATGTGCGGCATGTCGCAGCCGCCCAACAACCGGAGTTCGGCCACACCGCCGGCGCGCCCGGACGCGTCCATGTCGCTGCTGACCCATGTGATGGACCACAGCCTCGACGAGGGCTATGCGGAAGCCTCGGCCCGGCGCGAGGCGGACGGTACGGCGGGGCTGCCCCGCACCCTCAAGGCCAAGCTCGCGCTCGCCGCGGGGCTGGTGCTCGCCGCCATGGTCGTCACGCTCGGCGCCGCTCAGGCGCGTGTCTCGGCGCCGGTGCTGGCCAAGGAGCGCCAGGAGCTGATCGACCGGGTGCAGCGGGCCGATGACCACGCGGACGGTCTGGAGCGCGACACGGACCGGCTGCGGACCGAGGTCGCCGACCGGCAGCGCGTGGCGCTCAAGCAGCAGGTCGGCGAGCGGGGCCGGCTGGTGGAACTGCTGGCGGGCGCAACCGATGTGCGGGGTCCCGGCGTCAAACTGATCGTGGACGACGCCAAGGGCGCCTCGTCGGGCGGCGGTGGCGGCCCGCGCGAGAGCGCCGGGTTCTCGAACACCGGCCGGGTGCGGGACCGGGACATGCAGCGGATCGTCAACGGACTGTGGCAGGCGGGCGCGGAGGCCGTGTCGATCAACGGGCAGCGGCTGACGGCGCTGTCGGCGATCAGGGCCGCGGGTGACGCGATACTGGTCGACAACAAGCCCCTGGTGCCGCCCTACGAGGTTCTCGCGGTGGGCGACAAGAAGGGGCTCGGGACCACGTTCCAGGACTCCGTGGACGGCCAGTACCTGCACGTCCTGCAGGAGAGCTACGGGATCCGCTACAGCCTGACCCCGATGGACGAGGTGCGGCTGCCGGCGGCGTCGAGCCTGACCGTCCGCTCAGCCACAGCAGAAGAGCCGAAGAAGGGTGCATCGTGATCGCGGTACTGGGCCTCTTGGCCGGAGTGGTGGTCGGGCTTCTGGTCCGGCCCGAGGTGCCGGCCGTGGTGGAGCCGTATCTGCCGATCGCCGTGGTCGCCGCACTCGACGCCGTGTTCGGCGGTCTGCGCGCGATGCTGGACGGCATCTTCGTCGACAAGGTCTTCGTGGTGTCGTTCCTGTCGAACGTGGTCGTGGCGGCACTGATCGTCTTCCTCGGTGACAAGCTGGGCGTCGGCTCGCAGCTGTCGACCGGTGTGGTCGTCGTCCTCGGCATCCGGATCTTCTCCAACGCCGCGGCCATCCGCCGGCACGTCTTCCGGGCGTGAGGCCATGAACACGGAGAGCACCCCGCCCGGCGAGCCGGAGGTCCCCGGGCAGTCCGGGGCCAAGCCCCAGCAGCCGCAGCAGCAGCCCCGGTCGGAACAGCCAGGGCCCCAGGAGCCGCCGCGGCAGCCCGGGCCGGCCGTGCCGGAGGAGACCGGGCGCCAGCGCCTGGCCGCCGGGCTGTGGCCGCCCCGGCTCAGCCGGGCCCAACTGATCGTCGCGCTGCTGCTGTTCGTCCTGGGTCTCGGTCTAGCGATCCAGGTCCGTTCCAACAGCGACTCCAGCGCGCCGCTGCGCGGTGCCCGTCAGGAGGACCTGGTACGGATCCTCGACGAGCTGGACGGGCGGACCCAGCGCCTGGAGGACGAGAAGCAGAGGCTGGAAGACCAGCGCAAGGAGCTGCAGAACAGCTCCAACCAGGCCGAGGAGGCTCGTCGGCAGACGGTGGAGAAGGAGCGCCAACTGGGCATCCTGGCCGGTACGGTGGCCGCACAGGGCCCGGGGATCACGCTGCGGATCAGCGACGTCAAGGGGCAGGTGCGGTCCGACCAGCTGCTGGACACCCTCCAGGAGCTGCGGGCCGCCGGGGCGGAGGCGATCCAGATCAACGGGGTGCGCGTCGTGGCGGGCTCGTACTTCTCCGACGAGGCCGGCGGGGTCGGAATCGACGGTAAGAAGATCACACAGCCCTACGAGTTCAAGGTCATCGGCAAACCGCAGGATCTGGAGCCGGCGCTCAACATCCCGGGAGGTGTCGTACAGACCATGGAGAAGGAACAGGCCACCGTTGCCGTCACACGGTCGGCGAAGATCGTTGTGGATGCCTTGCGGGCTGCGAAGCAGCCTGACTACGCTCGGTCGTCATCGTCGTGACGCGTAGCGGTGTGCGGACGGTCTCACGCGGGCCGGCGCCTGCGGGGGGTCGACGCACGGAAGTCGCCGTGCGTGGTGGAAACTGTCTGGTGGTTACGGACGTTGTCAGAATGTCCGGGTCGGCAGGTGTGTGCATGCAGAGTTCGTCCTGCCCCACGGGCGGGTCTGTTTCGGTCAAGGGGAATCGCCCGTGAAATTGTTTGAGAAGTTGTTCGGCAAGAAGAAGAACGAGGAAAGCGGTGGCTCGCGGCATCGCGCGGGGCAGCCGGGAGCGGAGGGGCAGGGCGACAGGCCGCTCTTCCGCGACGAGGTGGCCGGCCCGGGTGACCACCCGGGGGGCGGCGCGTCGTCCGTCGACCCCGCCGGTTCCGGACGCATAGGTTTCGGTGAACCGTCAAGCTCCAGTGCGGGTGGAGGGTTTGCCTCCGACCCCTATGCCACCAGTGCCTCCGCGGGGCAGCCGCGGCGCGAGGAGCCGTCCATGTCGGCCGAGCAGACGTGCGGCAGGTGTGGACACCGCAGCGACGCGGCGAGCCGTTTCTGCTCCAACTGCGGGGCGCCGCTGCGACCGGGTCTGACGCCGGAGCGTGCCTCGGAGACCACGTCCACCATCTCGATCTCCGGCCTCGAGGCCTACGAGGCCGAGGGGTCGGGCCAGCACGTGTCGTCCTCGCTGTCCCCCGAGGCCCAGGCCGCGGTGGAGGCGCTGCCGCCCGGTTCCGCCCTGCTGATCGTGCGGCGCGGGCCCAACTCGGGCAGCCGGTTCCTGCTGGACGGCGAACTGACCACTGCGGGCCGGCACCCGCAGAGCGACATCTTCCTGGACGACATCACCGTGTCCCGCCTGCATGTCGAATTCCGCCGGAGCCCGGAGGGCGGCTTCACCGTCGCCGACGTGGGCAGCCTCAACGGCACGTACGTGAACCGCGAGCCGATCGAGTCCGTCGCTCTGCACAACGGTGACGAGGTGCAGATCGGCAAGTACCGGCTGGTCTTCTACGCGAGCCTGCGGGGCGCCTGACCCCCTCGGACACCGTCCGGGGGGAACCCCACCCCCGGACACCCTCCGGGGGGACCCAGGGAAGGTTCCATGCTGCGTACCCCGACGGGCGGTGCCCCGAAGAACGGCACCGCCGGCTCGGCCGGACAGCTGGTCAGCATCGGCACGGTGCTGGCCACGCTGCGGGACGAGTTCCCCGAAGTCACGATTTCGAAGATCCGCTTCCTGGAGGCGGAGGGTCTGGTCGAGCCCCGGCGCACACCCTCCGGATACCGCAAGTTCAGCGCGGAGGACGTCGAGCGGCTCGGGCGCATCCTGCGCCTGCAGCGCGACCACTACCTCCCGCTGAAGGTCATCCGGGAGCAGCTCGACGCGCTCGACCGCGGAGAGCAGATCCGCATCCCCGCGCCAGCCGCGCACGGGGAGTCAGTGGATCCCGCGCAGGCCTCCGCCGTGGGCGGGGAGGCCGGCGGCGAGCGGCCTACGGCGGCCCGGGTGGGCCGGGCCGAGCTGATGGCCGCCGCCGAGGTGGACGAGGCGCAGCTCGAGGAGTGGGAGTCGTACGGGCTCGTCTCCGAGGCGCCGGGCGGCGGGTTCGACGCCGGGACGGTCACCGTGGCCCGGCTGATCGCGGATCTCGGCCGGTTCGGACTCGAGCCCCGTCATCTGCGCGGCATGAAGGCGGCGGCGGACCGGGAGGCCGGCCTGGTGGAGCAGCTCGTCTCCCCGCTGCGCCGGCACCGCAATCCGCAGACCAGAGCCCATGCCGAGGCCACCATGAGGGAGCTCGCGGGGCTCTCCGTACGGCTTCACGAGGCCCTGGTCCAGACCGCTCTCGGGCTGCGTCCGCACTGACGCGACGGGTCCCGGGGGAGCCCCGACTACCCAAACCTGCCGGGCAGGTCCTAGGGTTGCTGTGTGAACGAGCTCGACGTTGTGGGTGTCCGGGTGGAAATGCCCTCCAACCAACCGATCGTGCTCCTGCGTGAAGTGGGAGGCGACCGGTACCTCCCCATCTGGATCGGTCCTGGGGAGGCGACCGCCATTGCCTTCGCGCAGCAGGGCATGGCCCCTGCCCGGCCGCTGACGCACGACCTGTTCAAGGACGTGCTGGACGCGGTCGGCGAGGAGCTCACCGAGGTCCGGATCACGGATCTGCGGGAGGGCGTCTTCTACGCGGAGCTGGTCTTCGCCAGCGGGGTCGAGGTGAGCGCGAGGCCGTCGGACGCCATAGCGCTGGCCCTGCGCACGGGGACGCCGATCTACGGCAGTGACGGTGTGCTGGACGACGCCGGAATCGCCATTCCCGACGAGCAGGAGGACGAGGTGGAGAAGTTCCGCGAATTCCTCGACCAGATCTCGCCCGAGGACTTCGGAACGGGCCCCCAGTAGCCGCGCCGACGGCCGCGTCATCCACCGGGAACTGTCAGCCCATTCAAGTAGCCTTTCCCCGCAATGGGGTACGGGAAACCACTCTCAGGGTGATTATCACTCGGCGTGCCGAGTGTGGCGATCGTTGACGCACCCCTGGTCACTGCCTACCTTCGAGGTGGCAGGTCAAGGACGGAGGGTCGGCGTGAGGATCACGGGCGACGGTACGACCGGGGGCACCCCCGCGCGGAGCGATGGTGGGCCGTACCCGCTGCACAGTGGTGCGGCGGGTTCCGTGCACCGTCAGCCGGCGCCCGCGCCGGTCGGACCGGTGAACGACGGCCCGGTGTCCGAACAGGTCGGCTACCGGGGACCGACGGCGTGCGCCGCCGCCGGGATCACGTACCGGCAGCTCGACTACTGGGCGCGGACCGGGCTGGTCGAGCCGAGCGTGCGGCCCGCGTACGGTTCGGGGACCCAGCGGCTGTACAGCTTCCGCGACGTGGTCGTCCTGAAGATCGTCAAGCGCTTCCTGGACACCGGGGTGGCGCTGCAGAACATCCGCACCGCAGTGCAGCACCTGCGCGACCGGGGCTTCTCCGACCTGGAGCGCATGACGCTGATGAGCGACGGCGCGACCGTGTACGAGTGCACCTCGCCGGACCAGGTCGTGAGCCTGCTCCAGGGCGGGCAGGGCGTCTTCGGCATCGCGGTGGGCGTCGTCTGGCGCGACGTCGAGAACGCGCTGTCGCAGCTGCACGGCGAGCGCGTGGACACCGGGGAGACCCTGGTCGGCCACAACCCGGCCGACGAGCTGGCCGCCCGCCGGAACCGGGCCGTCTGAGCCCGCGCCCGCGCCCCGCGCCCCTGTGGCGGGACGTGGGCGGCGGCCACGGATCCCCGCGTTGTCAGTGGCATGGGGCAGCATCGGTACTGTGAGAGCCGCGCCGACCATCCTGCACCTGGACATGGACGCCTTCTACGCCTCCGTCGAGCAGGCGTCCAAGCCCAGCCTGCGCGGGAAGGCCGTGATCGTCGGAGGGCTCGGGCCGCGCGGGGTCGTGGCCACCGCCTCGTACGAGGCCAGGCGGTTCGGTGTGCACTCGGCGATGCCGACCGCGCAGGCCCGCCGGCTCTGCCCGAACGGCGCGTACCTGATTCCGCGCTTCACCCTCTACCGCGAGGTCAGCGAGCTGGTCATGGGCCTGCTCCGGGAGCTGTCGCCGCTCGTGGAGCCGCTCAGCCTCGACGAGGCCTTCGTGGACCTGGAGGCGGGCGGAGCCGCCTTCGACTCGGTGAGCGCCCGCGCCACGGGGGAGCGTCTGCGGGCGGACATCCTGGCCCTCACGGGGCTCAGCGGCTCGGTCGGACTGGCCGGGTCCAAGATGCTGGCCAAGGTGGCCTCGGAGGAGGCCAAGCCGGACGGACTGCTGCTGATCGAGCCCGGGACCGAGCGCGAGCTCCTCGCGCCCATGTCGGTGCGCACCCTTCCGGGCGTCGGGCCGGCCACCGGGGAACACCTGCGCCGGGCCGGGATCACCACCGTGGGCGAGCTGGCCGAGGCGGGCGAGGACGAGCTGGTGCGGATGGTGGGCCGGGCGCACGGGGTGGGGCTCTACCGGATGGCGCTGGGTCTGGACGACCGGCCGGTGGTCGCCGAGCGGGACGCGAAGTCCGTGTCGGTCGAGGACACCTTCGACGTGGACCTGCACGACCGGGTACGGATCCGGAACGAGGTGCAGCGGCTCGCGGACCGCTGCGTGGGCCGGCTGCGCGGCTCGGGGCACTCGGGGCGGACCATCGTCCTGAAGGTCCGCCGGTACGACTTCTCGACCCTGACCCGCTCGGAGACGCTGCGGGGGCCCACCGACGACGCGGCCGTGGTGCGGGAGGCGGCCGCGCGGCTGCTGGAGGGCGTGGACACCACCGGCGGGGTGCGGCTGCTGGGGGTGGGGGTGACGGGGCTCGCGGACTACACCCAGGAGGACCTGTTCGCCCAGGCGCTGGCCGCCGCCGCCGCGGAGGCGGAGGAGGCGGCCGGCGCCGGGGCCGCGCGAGCCGGAGGAGCCGGTGAGGACGCGGCGGAGTCCTCGGGGGAGGGGGAGCCCCCCGAGGTGCCGGCGGAGGCCCTGGAGGGGACGGAGACGGCTCCCGTGCGGCACTGGGCCGCCGGGAGCGACGTACGGCACGCGGTGTACGGGCCCGGATGGGTGCAGGGCAGCGGGGTCGGCCGGGTGACCGTCCGGTTCGAGCAGCCCGGATCACCCCCGGGCCGGGTCCGCACCTTCCGGCTGGACGACCCCGAGCTGGAGGCTTCGGACCCGCTGCCCCTGGTCGGGGACGGCCCTTAGGGCGTGTCCTGCGGGTGGGGGTGCTGGAAGTCGGAGGGGAGGGCCACGTCCAGGCCGTAGTGGTGGTAGAGCTGGAGCTCCTGTTCGGGGGAGAGGTGGCGGCCGACCCCGAAGTCGGGGGCGTCCTTGATCAGGGAGCGTTCGAAGGGCACGCGCAGGGCGTCGTCCACCACCTCGCTGGGTTCCAGGGGGACGAAGGCGTCGCGGCCGAAGAGGCCCGTCCGGACGGCGGCCCACTCCGGGACGCCCGTGGCGTCGTCGAGGTAGACCTCGTCCACGGTGCCGATCTTGGCGCCGTTGCGGTCGAACGCCTTGCGGCCGATCAGGCTGCGCGGATCGATGTCGGTCTGCACGGTCCCTCCGTACGGTCGCAGTGATGCAGAGCTCATCCGTCATGACTACAAAAGTGCATATTTGAAGAGGGGGCCACTCGAGGGAGGGTCGAGATCCTCGCTGGTAGGCTGGGTGGCGGCTGTTGACCCTGTGCGGGAGAGTCCTCCGAGTGAGTACGACGGAGGCGCCGAAGGAGCAAATCCTCCCCGGAATCTCTCAGGCATACGTACCGCACGCGACGAGGCCACTCTGGAAAGCAGGGGCAGGCTCCGGATCCGCAGTACCGGCGCTTCTCCTCACCGACGGTGAAAGCCGGAGCTCTCGGGCGAACCCCGCGGCTCCGGTGAAGCTCTCAGGTTGAGATGACAGAGGGGGAGGCCGTCCGGGTGCCCGCGCCGTGGTGCCCCTCGCAGGTCATACGACCAGGAGGCCTCCGTTATGACCGCCAACCGCATTCCGCTCTCCCAGCTCGAGCGGGGCATCCCCTTCGAGCAGCGTCACATCGGCCCGGACGCCGAAGCGCAGGCGAAGATGCTCGCCCAGGTGGGCTACGGCTCCCTCGACGAGCTCACCGCCGCCGCGGTACCGGATGTGATCAAGACCGCCGAGGCGCTGAACCTGCCCGAGGCGCGCACCGAAGCCGAGGTGCTGGCCGAGCTGCGCTCGCTCGCCGACCGCAACCAGGTGCTCTCCTCGATGATCGGTCTCGGCTACTACGGGACCTTCACCCCGCCGGTGATCCTGCGCAACGTCATGGAGAACCCGGCCTGGTACACGGCGTACACCCCGTACCAGCCGGAGATCTCGCAGGGCCGCCTCGAGGCGCTGCTGAACTTCCAGACCCTCGTCGCCGACCTGACCGGTCTGCCGACCTCCGGCGCCTCCCTGCTCGACGAGGGCACCGCGGCCGCCGAGGCCATGTCGCTGGCCCGCCGCGTGGGCAAGGTCAAGGACGGCGTCTTCCTCGTCGACGCCGACGCGCTGCCCCAGACCATCGCCGTGATCGAGACCCGCGCCGAGCCCACGGGCGTCGAGGTCGTCGTCGCCGACCTGTCCGAGGGCATCCCGGCCGAGATCGCCGAGCGCGGTGTCTTCGGCGTGCTGCTCCAGTACCCGGGCGCCTCCGGTGCCGTCCGGGAGATCAAGCCGGTCATCGACCAGGCGCACGAGCTCGGCGCGATCGTCACCGTCTCCGCCGACCTGCTGGCCCTGACCCTGCTGACCTCCCCGGGCGAGCTGGGCGCGGACATCGCCGTCGGCACCACCCAGCGCTTCGGCGTCCCGATGGGCTTCGGCGGCCCGCACGCCGGCTACATGGCCGTCCAGGCCAAGCACGCCCGCTCGCTGCCCGGCCGCCTCGTCGGCGTCTCCGTGGACGCGGACGGCAACAAGGCGTACCGCCTGGCCCTGCAGACCCGCGAGCAGCACATCCGCCGCGAGAAGGCCACCAGCAACATCTGCACCGCGCAGGTGCTGCTCGCCGTCATGGCCGGGATGTACGCGGTCTACCACGGCCCGGACGGTCTGAAGACGATCGCCCGCCGCACCCACCGCTACGCCGCGCTGCTCGCCGCGGGCCTGACGGCCGGCGGGGTCGAGCTGGTCCACGGCTCCTTCTTCGACACCGTCACCGCCCGCGTGCCCGGCAAGGCCGCCGAGGTCGTCGCCGCCGCCCGCAAGGGCGGGGTCAACCTGTACCGGGCCGACGCCGACCACGTCTCGATCGCCTGCGACGAGACCACGCGCCGCGCCGACCTCGAGGCCGTCTGGGCCGCCTTCGGTGTCACCGCCGACATCGAGGCCCTGGACGGGACCACCGCCGACGCGCTGCCCGAGGGCCTGCTGCGCTCGGACGCGTACCTCACCCACCCGGTCTTCCACCAGCACCGCTCCGAGACCGCGATGCTGCGCTACCTGCGCAAGCTCTCGGACAAGGACTACGCGCTGGACCGCGGCATGATCCCGCTCGGCTCCTGCACCATGAAGCTCAACGCGACCACCGAGATGGAGCCGGTCACCTGGCCCGAGTTCGGCCAGCTGCACCCCTTCGCCCCGGTCGAGCAGGCCGAGGGGTACCTCACGCTCATCAACGAGCTGGAGGAACGTCTCTGCGAGGTCACCGGCTACGACAAGGTCTCCATCCAGCCGAACGCCGGCTCCCAGGGCGAGCTCGCCGGTCTGCTCGCGGTGCGCGCGTACCACCGCGCGAACGGCGACGAGCAGCGCACCGTCTGTCTCATCCCGTCCTCCGCGCACGGCACCAACGCCGCCAGCGCCGTGATGGCCGGCATGAAGGTCGTCGTCGTCAAGACCGCCGACGACGGCGAGGTGGACGCGGACGACCTGCGCGCCAAGATCGAGCAGTACCGTGACGAGCTCTCCGTGCTCATGATCACCTACCCGTCGACGCACGGTGTGTTCGAGGAGCACGTCGCCGACATCTGCGCCCAGGTGCACGAGGCGGGCGGCCAGGTGTACGTGGACGGCGCGAACCTGAACGCCCTGGTGGGCCTCGCCAAGCCGGGTCACTTCGGTGGTGACGTCTCGCACCTGAACCTGCACAAGACCTTCTGCATCCCGCACGGCGGCGGCGGCCCGGGCGTCGGCCCGGTCGGTGTCCGGGCGCACCTGGCCCCGTACCTGCCCAACCACCCGCTCCAGCCGGCCGCCGGCCCCGAGACGGGCGTCGGCCCGATCTCGGCCGCGCCGTGGGGTTCGGCGGGCATCCTGCCGATCTCCTGGTCGTACGTCCGCCTGATGGGCGGCGAGGGCCTCAAGCGCGCCACCCAGGTGGCGGTGCTCGGCGCCAACTACATCGCCAAGCGCCTGGAGCACCACTACCCGGTGCTCTACACCGGTCCGGGCGACCTGGTCGCGCACGAGTGCATCATCGACCTGCGTCCGCTGTCGAAGGCCACGGGTGTGAGCGTCGACGACATCGCCAAGCGCCTGATCGACTACGGCTTCCACGCGCCGACCATGTCCTTCCCGGTGGCCGGCACGCTGATGATCGAGCCGACGGAGTCCGAGGACCTCGTCGAGATCGACCGCTTCTGCGACGCGATGATCGCGATCCGTGCGGAGATCGAGCGGGTCGCGGGCGGTGAGTGGCCGGTGGACGACAACCCGCTGGCCAACGCCCCGCACACCGCCGCGGCGCTGGGCGGCGAGTGGAACCACCCGTACACCCGCGACGAGGCCGTCTTCCCCGGGGGCGTCTCCGCCGCCGAGAAGTACTGGCCGCCGGTGCGCCGGATCGACGGCGCCTTCGGCGACCGGAACCTGGTCTGCTCCTGCCCGCCGCTGGACGAGTACGACCACTGATACGGCAGCCGGGCCCGCGGACGGGCCGGTGACACGGTGAAGGGGGCGGGGGGGGGGGGGGGGGGGGGGGGGGGGGGGCACCCCTCTCGCTTCTTTTCCCTCTCTTTGGGTTGTTGGGGTAACACTA
>NZ_JBVHWK010000024.1:14139-50847 GCF_055569445.1 Streptomyces sp. NPDC029122
CCGGGGGAAGGGGACAACCACGGATATAGAGACGGGGCCGGGGGACGGGGCGGGGACAGGGGGGGGGGCCGGGTCCGGGAGCGTTGTGCTCCGGCCCCGGCCCCTTCTTCGTCCGTGTGTCCTCGCCGTGCGGTGCCCTAGGCCACCGCGAGCGGGCGGTGCGGAGCGATGATCTGGCCGTCCGGCAGCAGCTCACCGGTGTCCTCGAAGAGCAGGACGCCGTTGCACAGCAGGCTCCAGCCCTGTTCCGGGTGGTTGGCCACCGGGCGCGCGGCCTCCCGGTCGGCGGATTCTGATGACGGGCAGGCAGGCTGGTGCTGGCACATGGATGGGTTCTTTCGCTGCGGTGTGGTCTGTTCGCTACGGCTCGATGCGTGGTTCATGGCCGTCCCCCTGGGTCGTCCCCGCACCTGCGGGGAGGATGTCCTCAGTGTTCCCCCAGGACGGCTGCTTCGCAGGTATTTCCCGGCAGCTGTCCTCTTGGAATGAGGACGCATCACCCGTGCGGGCGGTTCACGCCAACTCCCCTGTCATTTCGGGTGGTTCGCATTGACCCGAGCGGACTAGGCCGAATGGGTCACCCGGGTCAAGCCGCCGGGGCCGCCAGGGTGGGCGGGGCCGGTGGGGCCGGCGGGGCGGTCCGGGTCAGCCGGTGGGTCAGTACGGGCAGCAGCTCCGAGACGGGGTGCGGCCGGAAGGGCGCGATCCCGGGCGGTGCCGGGGCCAGCGGCACCAGCAGGTCGGCGGCGGCGGGGAGGCCGGCGGCGGCGTCGGCGCCCACCGCCCCGTGCAGCCACAGGGTCAGCATGTACAGCTCGGGCACGGACAGCAGCCGGGGCTGGTAGGCCTTGCCGAGCGACTCCGCCTGGCGCAGGGCGCGTTCGGTGGCGGCGACGTAGGGGCCCTCGAAGAAGTGGGAGAAGGCCCAGCCGTCCGGGGTCAGGCGGGTGTCGGCCGCCGCGATGAAGCGGTCGCCGCTGCGGATCAGGAACCGCCAGCCGGTGAGCCGGGTGCGGGGCGGGCGGCCGCCGGCCGTGTGGCCGGACACGCCCAGCCGGTCGAGCACGTGGACCGGGAGCGGGAGTTCGGCGGTCATCGGACCCTGGACCGAGCGCAGGGCGGGGGTGTGCGCCTCGTGGACGGCGGTGGGGGAACCGAGTGCCGCGAGGACGCTGCGCAGGGCGGGCGCGGGAGCCGGGGGGACATGCAGCGGCATGGTGGGTCGCCTCTCACTTGGGAGACCGGTGGTACGGGGGAAAGTGCGGACGGAGCTGTCGCATTCTGGGGTCAGAGGTGGGCTTTGGGGCAATGGCCGCGCGCCAACTCTCTGCCTCGTTTGCGGAGTTTATACGACATGTGTTCACGCAGTGTTTCGGCTAGCCGTCCCGCCTATTGTCGGCAAGGCGCCTTCCGGTCCCGCTGTCATGGTATTCATGCCGGTTGCGCGTGGACAGACCGCGCTGACCTGGAAGGTTACCGGAAAGGCGCTCGGCTGGAAAGCTTCGGTAATCCGCAATCGGCAAACCCCAGGGGGAATGTGCATCCGGTGGGTTGCCAGGCGAATGTGCCGGAGCGCCCATCTGGCCATACCGGCGCGCGCTCCCCGCCAAGCCCTCGCTCCAGCGTTACGGATCACGGTGCTTGGGCATCATCGACCGTAACGCGCGCCCGGGTGCTCTGGGCCCGGCCACTCGAGGAGGGACGCTTCGATGGGGGAGAAGGTCGTGGCAGGCGGATTCGACCTGTCCGATCGGCATCGGTATCGGAGGAAGCTTCACGAGTGCCTGGAGGGGCTGGAGCGGCTTCTGGCGGAGAAGAGGTTCGATCGTCCCAAGAACATGATGGGGCTGGAGATAGAGCTGAATCTCGCGGGTGCCGACGGTATGCCGCGCATGGTGAATGCACAGGTGCTGGAGCGGATTGCGAGCCCCGATTTCCAGACGGAACTCGGAATGTTCAACCTGGAGGTGAACGTACTCCCGCACCGGCTCGAAGGGCGGGTATTCGACCAGCTCGCCGAGGAACTGAGCGCCGGACTGAACTACGCCCACCGCCAGGCCGTGGAGATCGACGCGGGCGTCGTGATGATCGGGATCCTGCCCACGATCTCCCGCGCGGACCTGGCCCTGGCCAACCTCTCGGCGGTGGACCGATACTCCCTGCTCAACGAGCAGATCCTGATGATGCGGGGGGAGGACTTCCGGCTCGACATCGACGGGGTCGAGCGGCTGACCTGGAGCACCGGATCGATCGTGCCGGAAGCCGCCTGCACCTCCGTGCAGTTGCACCTCCAGGTCACCCCCGCCCGGTTCTCCGACGTGTGGAACGCGGCGCAGGCGGTGACCGCCGTACAGATAGCGGTGGGGGCCAACTCGCCGTTCCTGTTCGGCCGGGAACTGTGGCGCGAGTCGCGCCCCCCGCTGTTCACGCAGGCCACGGACACCAGGCCGCCCGAGCTCCAGGCGCAGGGGGTGCGGCCCCGGACCTGGTTCGGGGAGCGGTGGGTGGACTCGGTGTACGAGCTCTTCGCCGAGAACGTCCGCTACTTCCCCTCCCTGCTGCCGATCTGCGACGAGGAGGAACCGCTGCGGGTCCTCGCCGAGGGCGGGGTGCCGAGCCTTCAGGAGCTGGTGCTGCACAACGGCACGGTCTACCGGTGGAACCGGCCCGTCTACGGCGTCGCCGACGGGGTTCCCCACCTGAGGGTGGAGAACCGGGTCCTGCCCGCCGGGCCCACCGTGGCCGACGTCGTCGCCAACGCCGCCTTCTACTACGGGCTCGTACGGACCCTCGCGGACGAGCAGCGCCCCGTGTGGACCCGGATGTCCTTCGCGGAGGCGGAGGCCAACTTCGACGCGGCCTGCCGGTACGGGATCGACGCCCGGATCCGCTGGCCGCGCCGCGGCCGGGCCGGGGGACTGGTGAGCGTGCCCGCGGTGCGTCTGGTGCTGGACGAGCTGCTGCCGATGGCCGCGGCCGGGCTGGACGCCTGGGGCATCGAACCCGCCGACCGGGACCTCTACCTGGGGATCATCGAGGAGCGGTGCCGGCGCCGTGTCAACGGGGCGACCTGGCAGGTGGACACGTACCACCGCGCGCTCGCGGGCGGCCTGGAACGCGACGCCGCCCTGGCGGCCACCACCCGGCGCTACAGCGAGCTGATGCACAAGGGGGACCCCGTGCACACCTGGCCCGTGGGCCTGGAGGAGCAGGAGGTGGACGCCACGACCGCGGTCCGCCGCTGACCGGCGGGCCCGCCGCCGCCCCTCCCTCCCTTCCCGCTGGTCCCTTCCCGCCGCCGAGGAGGCAGTATGGGGTGGTGGTCGGAACGGGACGGGAGTCAGGCGTGCGGGTCGAGCCGGAGCCGGTGGTCGTGGAACTGCGCGAGGACGGGCGCCGGGTCCTGCGCAACGAGACCCTGCTCGTGCTCGCGCTCTCGCTGGGCGCGAGCGGGGTCTCGGCGCTGATCAGCTTCGTGGGTTCGCTGACGAAGCCGGGCGGGCTCAAGGACCAGGCGGCCACGCTCAACGGCTCCTACGCGCCCGGACGGCCCTGGCTGGACCTGGCCTGGCAGCTGTTCGGGATCGCGACGGCGCTGGTGCCCGTGCTGCTCGTCGCGCACCTGCTGACCCGCGAGGGCGCGCCCGGGCTCAGGGCGCTCGGCTTCGACCGCACCCGGCCCGGCCCGGACCTGGCCCGGGGCGCGCTCGTCGCCGCCGGCATCGGCAGCGCCGGGCTGGCCTTCTACCTGGCGGCCCGGGCCACCGGCTTCAACCTGACGGTGGTGCCGGAGGCCCTGCCCGACGTGTGGTGGAAGTTCCCGGTGCTGATCCTCTCCGCGGTGCAGAACTCCGTGGTGGAGGAGGTCATCGTGCTGGCGTACCTGCTGCGCCGGCTCGACCGGCTGGGCTGGTCGCCGACGGCCGCGCTGCTCGCCAGCTCGGTGCTGCGCGGCTCGTACCACCTCTACCAGGGCATCGGCGGGTTCATCGGCAACGTGGTGATGGGCGTCGTCTTCGTCCTCGCCTACCGGCGCTGGGGCCGGGTCGGCCCCCTGGTCGTCGCGCACGCCCTGCTCGACATCGTCGCCTTCGGCGGGTACGCGCTGCTCGCGGGCAAGGTGGGCTGGCTGCCGACGCCCTAACCGGCCTCGGGGGCCGTGAGCAGTTCGCCGTCGATGACGGTGACGGCGTGGCCCGTCAGGAGCGTACGGTCACCCGCGAGCCGCACCCGGACCAGGCCCGTGCGCGCCCCGCCCTGCAGGCCGGTCATCTCGGTGCGGCCCAGGCGCGCCGCCCAGAACGGGGCGAGGGCGGTGTGGGCGCTGCCCGTCACCGGGTCCTCGTCGATGCCGACGGCGGGGAAGAACCCGCGCGAGACGAAGTCGTAGCCGCGGGTGGGGTCCTCGGCCGGCGCGGTGACGATCACCCCGCGGCGCGCGTAGGCGCGCAGGGCCGCGTGGTCGGGCGCGAGTTCCCGTACGGTCCGCTCGTCGGCCAGCTCCACCAGCAGGTCGCCGATGTGCTCGGCGGTGTCGTGGACCGACTTCGCCCCGGCGCCCAGCGCCCGGTCCACGTCGGGGACGGGCGCGAGCGGGGTCAGGGACGAGGTCGGGAAGTCCAGCGTGACCGTGCCGTCGGCGGCGACCTCCGCCGTGAGGATCCCGCAGCGCGCGCTGAAGCGGACCGGACCCCGGGCGAGGCCGGCGGCGGCGATGACGTGCGCGGCCGCCAGGGTCGCGTGGCCGCACATGTCGACCTCCGCCGCCGGGGTGAACCAGCGCAGCGCCCAGTCGGCGTCGCCGCCGGGCGGCAGGGGACGGGCGAAGGCCGTCTCGGAGAGGTTCACCTCGGCGGCGACCCGCTGGAGCCAGCTGTCCGGGGGGAAGCCGCCGTCGAGGAGCAGGACTCCGGCGGGGTTCCCCCCGAAGGGACGGTCGGTGAAGGCGTCGACGATTCGGATGCGCATGGGCCGACCGTAGGGGGGTTCGGCGATCACGGACAAAGGCCAATGCGCGGTGACTGGACTGGTCGGGCAGCCGCATCGGTCGACTGGCGACGACACGTCGGGCGGGCCCTTCGGCGGGCGGGCCGGACGCGGCGGACGGCGCGGGCTGGCAGGGCGGGGCGACGTGCGCGCCCCGGTCCCGGACCGCGCCCCTGGGTTCGTCGCGGTCAGACGACCAGCGCGGCCAGCTTGCGCAGCGACTCGTTCAGCGCGGCCGTCGCGGAGTCCTTGAGCTTGCCCGCCATCAGCGAGACGGCGGCGCCCGTGAACTCGCCGTCGATGCGGACCCCCGTGGCCTCGCCGTCGGCGGTCAGGGTGTAGCGGGTGAGCACGGTGACGCCCATCGGGCCCTTGCCGGTGACGGCGAGGACGCGCTGCTGCTCCAGCTCCGAGACCGTCCACAGGACCTCGGCGGGAAATCCCATCATCTTCATGTTCTCGGTGAAGGTGGAGCCGACCGCGAGCGTCTCGGGGCCGCCCTTCGGGAAGTCGGTGTGGGTCATGCTCCACTGCCCGTACGCGTCCCAGTCCGTCAGCTGGGCCCAGAGCTTCGCGGCGGGCGCCTCGATGCGTGATTCCGCGGTGACTTCAGCCATGCGTCCACCCCTTCTCGTCGGGTACGTGCGGCGGAAGGTAGCGCCGGGGCGCGGAACATACAAGCCTGACGACCTGTCAGATCCGGGAGCCCTGGCAGCCCGGATCTCGGGTATGTCTCAACAGGCGTCTCGGCAGTGACGCTCCTGTCCCGCCCTGCCATGATGGGCCGATGCAAGCGTCAGGGAAGAACGCCGGACTGGGCCTGGCCCTCGTTTCGGCATGCGCGTTCGGCGGTTCGGGTGTCGCGGCGAAGCCGCTGATCGAGGCGGGTCTCGACCCGCTGCACATGGTGTGGCTCCGGGTGGCCGGGGCGGCGCTGGTGCTGTCCCCGCTGGCCTGGCGGCACCGCTCCCTGGTGCGGCGCAAGCCCCTGTTGCTGGCCGGCTTCGGGCTGGTCGCCGTCGCGGGCGTACAGGCCTTCTACTTCGCCTCCCTGTCGCGGATCCCGGTGGGCGTGGCCCTGCTGCTGGAGTACCTGGGCCCCGCACTGCTGCTCGGCTACATACGTTTCGTGCAGCGCAAGCCGGTGACCCGGGCGGCCGCGGCCGGGGCGGCGGTGGCCGTCGTCGGGCTGGCCTGCGTGGTCGAGATCTGGGCGGGGCTGCGGCTGGACCTGTTCGGGGTGCTGCTCGGTCTCGCGGCGGCCTGCTGCCAGGCCTTCTACTTCGTCCTCGCGGACCAGGGCGCCGACGCGGAGGACGCGCCTGACCCGATGGGCGTCATCGCCCACGGCATGATCGTCGGCGCCCTGGTGATGACCGTGATCGCCCGACCGTGGCAGATGGACTGGCAGGTGCTCGGCGGGTACGCCGCGATGGGCGACCTGCGGGTACCGGCTCTGGCGCTGCTGGGCTGGGTGGTGCTGGTCGCCACCGTCTTCGCGTACCTGACCGGCGTGGTCTCGGTGCGCAGGCTCTCGCCGCAGGTCGCGGGCGTGGTCGCCTGTCTCGAGGCGGTCGTCGCGACCGTACTGGCCTGGGTGCTGCTCGGGGAGCGGCTCTCGGGCCCGCAGGTCCTGGGCGGCGCGCTGGTGCTGGGCGGTGCGTTCATCGCGCAGTCCTCGCGGCCGGCGCCGGTGGTCGCGCAGGAGGCGCCGCTGCCCGTGCCGGACCGGGAGCCCACGAGCGCGTAGGCGCCGGGGCCGCGGGCTCGCCGCGGACGCGGGCGGGCCGATGGGGCCGGTCCCCGACGCGGCGGCGGCCCGCTGAGCCCGGTCGGGCTGGTCCGCGCGGTGGGCGACGGCGTAGGGTGCTGACCATGCCTTCGACCGTGCTTCCGCCTCCCGCCCCCTAGCGCGGGCGGCTGCCACCAGAACGAGAGACCCGCCCGGGGAGTTCCCGGGCCGGTACGCGCTGCCCGCGAAGCGATGGCCTTCCGTCCCCGTCCTTCACGCATGCGCGGAGAAACACGTGTCGAACCATTCGCCCGCCGCCGGGCGCAGTCTGCTCTACCTCGTCGTCGCCGGAGCCGCCTGGGGCACCGCCGGGGCGGCCGCCTCCCTCCTCTTCCTGGCCAGTGACCTCGGTCCGCTCACCCTGTCCTTCTGGCGCTGCGCGGGCGGGCTGGTGGTGCTGCTCGGGGTGCTCGCCGTACGCCGTCCCGCGCGGGCGGCCCGCCCGGCCCGGCCGTCGGCGGCTTCGCTGATCGGGACCGGGCTCATGTTCACCGTGTTCCAGGCCGCCTACTTCGGGGCCGTGCGGGAGACCGGCCTGGCCGTCGGCACCGTGGTCACCCTCGGGGCGGGGCCCGTGCTGATCGCGCTGGGCGGCCGGTACTGGATGGGTGAGCGGCTGGGCCGGGGCGGGGCGGTCGCCGTCGGCGGTGCCCTGGCGGGGCTGGCCGTACTGGTGCTGGGCTCCGGGGGCGGTGAGGTGCGGCCGCTCGGGGTCGGCTGGGCGCTGCTGTCGGCCACCGCGTACGCGGCGATGACACTGCGGGCCCGGTGGCTCGGGCGGCGCGGAGCGGGCGGGGACCCGCTGGTCACCACCGCCTGGTCGGTGGCGGTGGGCGCGGTGTGCCTGCTGCCGCTCGCGGCGGTGGAGGGGCTGCTGCCGCACACCGCCGAGCCGGCGCGGGTGCTCTGGCTGCTGGCCTACGTCGCCGTGGTGCCGACGGCCCTGGCGTACGCGCTGTACTTCACCGGCGCCGCGGCGGTGCGTGCCGCGACGGTGTCGGTGGTCATGCTGATCGAGCCGGTCAGCGCGGCCGTGATCGCCGTCGGGGTGCTCGGGGAGCGGCTGACCGGCGCCGTGGTGCTGGGCACCGTACTGCTGCTGGCGGCGGTGGGCGCGCTGATCGCGGCCGAGGCGCGCCGGCCCGCCGGCGGGGCGCGCGCCGAAGCCGGGGCCGGGCCGGGGGGCCGGCCCGCCCAGGAGCCTCAGAGCGCGCTGACGTAGTCCGGGACGGCGATGCCGGGGGCCAGGTCGGCGGCCGGGACGGGGGTGCCGTACGCCGGTGCCACCGGGACCACGCCCGACCAGTGGGGCAGGCCCAGGTCCTCGGGGTCGTCGTTCGGACCGCCCGTACGCACCTTCGCGGACACCTCGTTCAGGTCCAGCCGGATCACGGCCGTGGCCGCGAGCTCCTTGGCGTTGGCGGGCCGGGAGTCGGCGGAGCGGCCGGGGACGACCTGGTCGACCAGGGCGTCCAGCGCGATGCGGCGCTCCTCCTCGTCGGTGACCTGGTGGGCGGTGCCGTGCACGACCACCGAGCGGTAGTTCATCGAGTGGTGGAAGGCGGACCTGGCCAGGACCAGCCCGTCGACGTGCGTCACCGTCAGGCAGACCGGCAGGCCGGGGTCGGCCTTCCCGGCGGCCAGCAGCGGGCGCGAGCCGGCGGAGCCGTGCACGTAGAGGGTCTCGCCCACGCGGCCGTACAGCGTCGGGAGGACCACCGGCGCGCCGTCGCGGACGAACCCGAGGTGGCACAGGTAGGCCTGGTCGAGTATCGAGTGCACCGTCTCGCGGTCGTAGCGCGCCCGCTGGCGCGCGCGGCTCGGGAGGGTGCGGCCGGTGGGCTCGTAGTCGGCGGTGGTGGCGCTCATGCTGCGGTCTCCGTTGCACTAGTGCATAATGTGGTTTGTGCTAGGAGAGTATCGGATCAGTGGGCGTCGCGCATCGGAAATCGCGGCCAGTGTCGAAACGGGCGTCGGATCGGGCGCGCTCGCCCCGGGGGCGCTGCTGCCCCCGATGCGCGAGCTCGCGGCCGCCCTGGGGGTGAACCCGAATACCGTGGCCGCCGCCTACCGCACCCTGCGCGAGCGCGGCGTCATCGAGACCGACGGCCGGCGCGGCAGCCGGGTCAGGGCCCGCCCGGCGACCGCCCCCCGCGACGCGCTGCGGATGCCGGTGCCCCCGGGCGTACGGGACGTCTCGCAGGGCAACCCCGACCGGTCGCTCCTGCCATCGCTGGACGGGGCGCTGGCCGCCGCCGCCCGGCGGTACGCCCAGGCCCCGACCCTCTACGGGGAGGACCCGGTGCTCCCCGACCTCGCCCGGCTCGCCCGGGCCGGCTTCGACGCCGACGGGGTCCCGGCCGGGGCCCTGGCGGTGACCTCGGGGGCGCTGGACGGCATCGAGCGCGTGCTGGCCGCGCACCTGCGGCCCGGGGACGCGGTGGCGGTGGAGGACCCGGGCTGGGGGAACGTGCTGGACCTCGCCCCCGCGCTCGGTCTCCGGGTAGTACCGGTGGCCGTCGACGACGAGGGACCGGTGCCGGAGGCGGTGGCCCGGGCGCTGGGGGAGGGGGTCAGGGCCCTGGTGGTGACGGCCCGCGCGCAGAACCCGACCGGCGCCGCGGTCGGCGCGGGCCGGGCGGCGGCGCTCAGGGAACTGCTGGCCGGCCGTCCCGAGGTGCTGCTCATCGAGGACGACCACGGCCACGGGATCGTCGACCTGCCGCTCTGCCCGCTGGGCGGGGTGACCCGGCACTGGGCGCTGATCCGCTCGACGGCGAAGGCGTACGGACCGGACCTGCGGCTCGCCGTGCTCACGGGCGACCCGGTGACGATGGACCGGGTCCGGGGCCGGCAGCGGCTGGGCCCGGGGTGGGTGAGCCGGCTGCTCCAGTACGCGGTGGTGGACCTGTGGACCTCCGGCGCCGTGGACCCCCGGGCCGTGGCCGGCTCGTACGGGCTGCGGCGGGACGGCCTGGTCGGGGCGCTGGCGGAGCGGGGAGTACGGGCGCACGGCCGGAGCGGGATGAACGTATGGGTGCCGGTCGGCGACGAGACGACGGCGGTCACCCGGCTGCTGGCGGCCGGCTGGGCGGTGCGCCCCGGGGCCGGGTACCGCGTCCAGGCGGGACCCGGCGTGCGGATCACCGTGTCCGGGCTGGCCCCGGAGGAGGTCGGCGGCCTGGCCGACGCGGTGGCGGCGGCGGTCCGCCCGGTGACCGGGGGGCGCTTCGACTAGCGGGCGGAGCCGGGGCCGGCGATCGAGGGCGTGTCCCCCGGTCCGCGTGTGTAATATCCCACCAGGTGCTTCAGTCATTACCTGGGGGATGGTCCGGATGTGGGAGATCGCGCGCTCGTGGGTCGACGGATGGACCGTCTCGCGGCGGACGCCGAAGCCGGTGGACAGGCCGTGGGGATTGAGCATCGAGGTCGGGAGGCCGACCGAGACGGTCCGTCACGTCCTGCGTGACGGCGACGCCGAGACCGCCCGCCGGCTCGTCGGCGCGATCACCGAGCCGGCGGTCTGCGTCAAGGCCTTTCTGGAACCGGACGTCATGGAGCCGTGGTTCTCGTCCGACTGGCAGCCGACCGATCCCGGCTTCCTGATGGCCGTCGACCTGCGGCCCTCCGTCGTGCACGCGCCCGGCGGATACACGGCCGCCGCCGAGACCGAAGGCGACGTCATCCTCGTGCGCGTTCTGGCGGCCGACGGGGAGCCCGCCGCGAGCGGCCGGATCGGCCTGACGGGCGCCGCCTGCGTCTTCGACCAGATCGTCACCGAGGAGGCCCACCAGCGCCGGGGGCTCGGGACGCTCGTGATGGGCACGCTCACCCACTCGGCCGTCGAGCACGGTGCGGCGACCGGCATCCTGGGCGCGACCGTCCCGGGCCGAGCGCTCTACGAAGCGCTCGGCTGGAAGGTCCTCGCACCGCTGACCGGCTTCGTCCACCAGCCCGCCGTGTCCTGAAGCCGGAGTACGGCCCGGGGCCGGCGGGGCTCAGGCGGCCTTGCGGGAAGCGGCCCGTGACTGGGTCAGGGCCGCGCCCGCCAGGACGATCACCGCGCCGGCCGGCGTGTTCCAGTGCAGCTGCTCGCCGAGGACGAGCACACCGGCGGTGGTGGCGATCACCGGGATGAAGTACGTGACCATCTGAGCGGTGGTCGGGCCGATCTCCGACACCAGCCCGTACTGCGTCTGAAGGGCCATGCCGGTGCCCAGGGCGCCCAGGGCGACCACCGCGAGGGTCGGCCACAGCGGGAAGCCGGCCGGAGCCGTGGTGAAGAGCGCGCTGACGGTCGCCAGCTGGAGGGTGGAGACCATGAGCTGCGCCCCGGTGAGCGCCACCGGGGAGCCGGGGGTGCCGGCCAGGGTGCGGCGTACGTAGATCCAGCCGATCGGGTAGCAGAGCGAGGCCAGCAGGGCCAGCGCGGTGCCCTTGGCGTCGACCCCCGCGAAGCCCTGCCAGACGCCGAGTACCGTCAGGACGCCCAGGAAGCCGATGCCCAGCCCGGCGAAGCGGCGGCGCGTGGGACGGTCCTCGGACAGCGCCACCAGCGAGAGCGCCATGCCCCACAGCGGGGAGGTGGCGTTGCAGATGCCCGCCAGGCTGGAGGGGATGCTCTGCTCGGCGTAGGCGAAGAGCGAGAACGGGACCGTGTTCAGCAGCAGTGCCGCCACCGCGAGGTGGCCCCAGGTGCGTCGGCCGCGCGGCAGCGGCTCACGGCGCACCAGCAACACCGCCAGGAGGGCGAGCGCGCCGAAGAACACCCGCCCGAGAGCGACCTGGAACGGCGCGAACGCCTCGGTGCCCACCTTGATCAGGAGGAAGCTGAATCCCCACACCACCGAGAGGAGGGCGAACCGCAGGCGCCAGTCCAGGCAGGAGGTACGGCCGGTGCCCCGGCGGGCCGGCTGCGGGGCGGAAGAGGCGGAAGGGGCGGAGGAAGTGGGGCGGGAGGTGGTCGGTGCGCTCATGTGGATCACTCTGCTGCGCGCAACCGCGTAGAACAAGCGAGAGTTCCTTCGAGGGTCGGCGTAGCATCGCTTACATGTTGAACCTGGAACGCCTGCGCACCCTCGACGCCCTCGCCCGCCACGGCTCGGTCAGCGGCGCGGCCGGGGGCCTCCATGTGACCACATCGGCGGTCTCCCAGCAGATGGCCAAGCTGGAGCGGGAGGTGGGCCAGCCGCTGCTCGCCAAGAACGGGCGCGGGGTCCGGCTCACGGACGCCGGCCGGCTGCTTGCCGACCACGCCGCCCGGATCATCTCCCAGGTGGAACTCGCGCAGGCCGATGTGGAGGCCCGGCGGGGCTGTGCGGTGGGGGAGCTGCGGATCGGGGCCTTCCCCACCGCCATGCGCGGGCTGCTGCCCCGGGCCCTGACCGCCCTGCGGGCCGGCCACCCCGAACTGCGGGCCCTGGTCCGGGAACAGGAGCCCGAGGAGAGCATGGCGGCCGTCGTGCGCGGTGACCTCGACATGGCGCTGGCCATCGACTGGCACAACAAGCGGATGCCGGTGCCGGCCGAGCTGACCCGCGCCCACCTGCTGGACGACGCGGCCGACATCGCGGTCCCGGCGGGGCATCGGCTGGCCGGACGAGCCGAGATCTCCCTCGGCGACTTCGCCGACGACGACTGGATCTCCTGGAACGAGGGCCAGTTCTGCCACGAGTGGCTGGTGTTCACCCTGCGCGGCATCGGGGTCGAGCCGCGCATCGCGCACATCGCCGAGGAGCACCACACCCAGCTGGCCTTCGTGGAAGCCGGGCTCGGCGTGTGCGTGGCGCCCCGGCTCGGCCGCGGGCCCGTGCCGCCTGGCGTCCGGCTGCTGCCGGTGAGCGACAGCGTCCGCCGCCACGTGTACGTGGTCTGGCGGACGGACGCGGGCCGCCGGCCCTCCATCAGGGCCGCCGTCGAGGCGCTCCGGGAAGCGGCCGCGGCCGTGCGGACGATCAATTCCAAGGGGTGTCTTGTGACTGAGCATCACAGCTGAGTACGCGGTCGCTGTCGAGCTGTTCAGGGGCGCCGGATGATCCCGGCTGTGGTGTGCTCAGCTGACGGCAGGGAGCTGGCGGGCGAAGCGGCGGACAGCGTCAGTGAAGGCGTCTGGGTCGTCGAAGTTCGCGAGGTGTCGTGCCCGCGGGATCAATTCGACGCGAGCGTGCGGATGCGCGCGGGCGAAGGCCGCCTCCTCGGCGCGGAAGACGGCGTCCTTCTCGCCGTTCAGGATGAGGACCGGAGCCTTCACATAACGCATCGCACCCGCGTCGAAGCGTCCGAGTACTTCGTTCCAGGCCGCTGGCAAGGTATGGAAGGCGTAGCCGCAACGGATGGTCGCCTCCACCACTTCCCGCGGGTAGAGCCGCCGAAGCAACCGGTCGTTCCACCGGGCCAGGCGATCGGCTGGTATGCGAGGGACCAGCCTGGCGGCGCACCGATAGGGCACTGCCCGGAGGCCGCGGGAGGAGGCGCTGGCTCCCGCGAGGACCAGCCCGCGCAGTTGTTCCGGACAGCGCCGCGCGAACTCCAGCGAGGCATATCCGCCGAGCGAGTGCCCGACGACCAGAGCCGGCCCGCGGTTGAGCGAGTCCACCGCGGAAGCGATGATCTCCGTCGCAGTGCTCAGGCTCCAGGGCTGAGCCGAGCGCTCTCCGTGGCCAGGCAGGTCGACGGCGACTACCGGGAACTCGTCCCGGAGTGCGGCAAGCTGCATGCTCCACTGTCCCGCGCTGAAGCGCGTTCCGTGAACGAAGACCATGGGCACCGCATCCGCTGCTGTCATCAGTCCCCCCAGGTGACACCGTCCTCAAGCCGACCCTACCGGCGGGAGCTTCCTCGCTCTGGCCGGAGCCAAGGCCGACGAGCGGGAAACCCCGCTGGACCTGATCGCCGCCGGACCGCACCTCGTCGCCGCCCGCGCCGGCCGGACACTGATCAGCGAAGAACTGCAAAGGCCGTTACTTCGAACACGAACCCGCCCAGTACGTCCTCCTACGATCACTGGCCCCTTGGAATTGATCGTCGAGGCGCGGCTCAGATCTTGCGGAAGTCCCAGGACACCACCGATTGCGGCGTCAGCCGGATCCAGGCGTGCCGGCCGTCGTGCGGCATCTCCTCGATCCCGAAGTTCTTGACGGGGAAGATCCGTTCCGGCTCCAGCAGCTCCGGGCAGGGTTCGCCGGTGCGCGGCGCCTCGCCCACGAAGACGGCGCGGCCGGACAGCTCGACCCCGCGCAGTTCTCCGTACTCCTCGCCGGCGTCCACCACCACCGAGATCCGCGGGTCGGCCCGCAGGTCGGACCAGCGGCGGCTGCGGGTGATCGAGTACAGCCACAGCGAGGTGCCGTCCCAGGCGAACCACAGCGCGCCGACGTGCGGGCTCCCGTCCGGGGAGACCGTGGCCACCCGGCAGGTGCGCTGCTCGCGCAGGAACGCGTCCACCTCCTCGTCGCTCATCATGATGCGCCGGCCCCGCCGCTGCACCGTCCGCGCGCCCGTCTCGTCCATCCGTCCTACATCCCTTCACATCTGGCTATGTGTCAGGAATCATGCGCGCTCTTCCGTCGCCGCACCAGGGGGAGTCATGCCGGAACTCGATCCAGCCACCACCGCGCTGCTCACCGTCGAGTGCCAGAACGGTGTCGTGGGCGAGACGAGCGCCCTGCCGGAACTCGCCAGGGAGGCCCGCGACTCCGGCATGCTGGACCGGGTGGCCGCGCTCGTCGACGCCGCGCGCGGAGCCGGCGTACAGGTGGTCCACGCGATCGCCGAGCGCCGGCCCGACGGGCTCGGGGCCAACGCCAACGCGCGGCTCTTCCGGGCCGCCGCGAAACTGCCCGTACAGCAGCTGACCGGCAGCGACGCGGTGCGGGTCGCCGCACCCATCACCGTCGCCGGCCAGGACCTCGTGGTCCGCCGGCTGCACGGACTCTCCCCGATGGCCGGCACCGACCTGGACGCCCTGCTCCGCAACCTCGGCGTCCGCACCCTCGTCGTCACCGGGGTCTCCTCGAACATCGCGATCCCGAACACCGTCTTCGACGCGGTGAACCTCGGCTACCGGGTCGTGGTCCCGTCCGACGCCATCGCCGGAGTGCCCGCGTCCTGCACCGCCGAGGTGATCCGCAACTCCCTCGCGCTCGTGGCGTCCATCACCACGGCCGGAGCCCTCCTCACGCGGTGGGCTCCGCCCGCTTCCCGGGCCGATCCGGCGGGGCTCGAGATCGGCTGATCGGCGTCGAGGAGGGCCGCTGAGCGGCTTCGGCCTGCTCACCAGGCGGCGAATACCCCCATCGGCGGTTACCTTGACAACGTCCCCGCCGGGCTTTATCACGGGTGGAAGAGGGGCCCGCTCCGGCTGTTCCGGGGGTGAGGAAAATGGGCGGATCTCGTGCACCGCGCGATCATTACGCCGTCCTCGGACTCCCGGCGGAGGCGTCGCCCGAAGAGATCACCAGCGCCTACCGCGCGCTGATCCGTGCCCTGCACCCGGACGCCCGTCCGGGGCCGACGGTCGCTGCGGAACTGACCGAGGTCATCGACGCCTACCGGACCCTGCACGATCCGCTGCGACGATCCGCCTACGACGCCGAACGCCGTCAGCGGCCGCACGCGGCCGGCCATCCGGTACGCATCCCCGTGCGGGTGAGGCGCACGGCAGACGCGGCGGAACGGTCATATCCACAAGCCGCGGCCAATCCTCGTCCGGTCGCATTCCCGGTGGTCCCACGGCCGCATGAAGACCCGTTCGACCGCCTCATGGCCTGGCTGTTCCACGGCATATAGGCCGGCCGTTGTTTCCGGCCCCTTACCGTTCCCTTTTCATGCGCACGATGCATCCGGTACAGGCACGCGTCGCGCCGGCCTGAAGGACAGTGGCCCGAAAGCCCGAGGGGAGGGGACACGTCCGAGGAAACCCCCGAGCAGTCGCCGCCGCTCTGTTCGCTCGTCGCCCCGGTGGCGGTGATGATGAGGAAGAGGGGCTTCCCATGCCGATCGCCGGAGGGTCAGTGTCCGACTCCTACAGCCTCATGCTTGCGGGTCTGCTCAGGGCAAGTCACCTGACCACCTTCGAACGGCTCCCCGCCCTGGTGGCGCGGCTCGCCTCGCAGGCCGGCTTCGAGAGGGTGCGCATCTACGTCTGCGACCTGCGCGAGGACATCCTCCGTCAGGTGACCGGTGAGGGACTCGACGCCGGCCGCGGCGGAGAGAGCCTACGGGTGGACGGGACGCTGGCCGGGCGGGCCTTCCAAAGCCTTCGGCATCTCGTCGGCAGCGACGAGACCGGCCCCCAGCACTGGCTTCCGCTCCTGGACGGCACCGAGCGACTGGGCGTTCTCACCGTCACCACGCGCGGGAAGGCCGACCACGATGCGCTGGACGCCATGGGAGACCTCGCCTCGCTCGTCGGCATGATGCTGGTGAGCAGCCGCTCGCACAGCGACTCCTACGCCCGGCTCACCCGTCTGGAGCCGATGTCGGTCTCGGCGGAGATGCAGTGGACGCTGATGCCCCCGCGCACGTTCGCCAGCCCCCGGGTGACGATCTCCGCCGCCATGGAACCCGCCTACGCGACCGCGGGGGACGCCTTCGACTACGCGCTGGCCGCCGATGTCGCCCACCTCGCCGTGTTCGACGCCATGGGCCACGACACGGCCGCCGGCTTGACGGCGAACCTCGCCATGGCCACCTGCCGCAACCAGCGCCGCCAGGGCGCCAGCCTGAGCCAAGCCCGCGACGGCATCGAAGCCATGCTGATGGAGCAGTTCGCCAGCGACCGGTACGCGACCGCCATCCTGGCCGACCTCGATCTGAACGGGGGGCTGCTGTCCTGGATCAACTGCGGACATCCCGCCCCGATCCTCATCCGTGACGGCCGCTGGACCAGCACACTGGAACGCCCGCCGAGCCACCCCTTGGGTACCAATCTCGCCCTGCCGGCGCACGTCCACCGGGAACATCTGGAACCCGGTGACCGCCTCGTCCTCTACACCGACGGCATCACCGAGGCGCGCGACCGGTCGGGCCGTGAGTTCGGGCTCGACCGCTTCGTCGAATTCATCATCCACCAGCAGGCCGCTGCCCTGCCCGTCCCCGAAACCCTGCGCCGCCTGGTCCGGGCCGTCCTCCTGCACCATGACGGCCGGCTCGGCGACGACGCCACTGTCCTGCTGTGCGAATGGCACGGCCACGCCCGGTCCGAACCGGTTGCCCGGGGCGCCTGAGGGCACCTGCCCCGCGGATTCCTCCACGGGCCGCACCCGGGTGGTGTCCTCCTGGGCGAGGATCTCCGGTAGGGGGTCCGTCCGGAACGGCACCGGGGACCGCCTCCGGCCGACTCGGCGAAAGGATTCCTCCCATGGCGCGGATGGTCGTGCGGGGCACCGAGATCGTCGTGTGCCTGTCGTGGTGGGAGAGGCTCCTCACGCACTCCCGCGGGGTACGCGTCCCGCTCTCCGCGCTGCGCCGCGTGTACGTTCAGCCCGACTGGTGGCGTGCGCTGCGGGGCACCGGTGGCAGGGGGACCTGGATCCCGGCGCGGCGATGTGCCGGAGTGCGGCACGTGGGAGAGCTGAAGGACTTTGTGGTCATCCGTGCCGACGGGCCGGTCCTGTGCGTGGAACTCGGTGCTTCGGCTCCCTTCAGCCGGCTGGCCGTCTCGGACCCCGACCCCCGACAGGCGCTGAGCGCCCTCGAACCGCACGTCCCGCAGCACCTCGTTCCAGGCTGACGTGCCGCCTACCGGAGGGGCGGCGTCAGAGTTTCCGTGCGGCCGGTGGCGGCCCGTTGGTGCTCGGCCCGCCGCTGGATCATGCGGCGGAAACCGACGAGGGCGCTGTGCCGGGCTGCATACGGTCCCTCACCGTCCGCCGGAAGACCGGCGACGCGGCTCATGAGGTCCGTGGCGTGTGGAACAGCAGCTCAGCGCGCATCCGGCACGGGGCGGGGGCATGGCGTCCGGCGATCTCCGGTAAACCCGCGGAAGGCCGATGTCCCCCTGATGGCCCACGCCCGTTGGCCTCTTTGGAGCAGGGGCGCTCACATGGTCAGGGACGGCCGTTCTCGCGGCCACCACGGCAGGAAGGGAACGGCCCATGTACGAAATGCGAGCCGAGTTCGCCCCCGAACGATCGGAAATGCTGTGGCACGTCCTCGCCAAGGGGCAGACCACGGCCACCCTCTGCGGCTACTCGCTGCCGCAAGGGTCGACGGTCGCCGCGCTCATGTCGGAAGGGACGGCGGAACGCTACTGCGCCCGCTGCATGGCCGCCTTCCGCAGCACGGTGGGGAACACCGCACCTCCCGCGGCCACGGCGGGAAGGGAATCGGCGGCGGTCTGAGCGTGGCCCGGCCCTCCACTCCTCCGGCGCCACATGCATGGCCTTCATGCCGTCGGCGGGGAGCCAGGGGTGTCGGGCCCGGGCCGTGCGCTCGGCCGGGACTGCTCGGCCCAGACGGTCTTGCCGGTCGTGTGGTGGCGCGTGCCCCAGCGTTTGGAGAGGCGGCTGACCAGGAGCAGGCCGCGTCCGCGCTCCTCCAGGTCGTGGGCGCGGCGCGGGCGCGGGGCGGTTGAGCGCCGCCCCCAGCTGCTCGAGGCCGGCGCCGATGTCACGGCCTCGGGCTTCGACCAGGCCGTCGGTGTAGAGCACCAGCAGACTGCCCTGCGGCACGGAGAACGCGGCGGCCTCGAAGGCCACGCCTCCCACACCCAGAGGCGGACCGGTGTCCACGTCCACTCCGCGCATTTTTACTCGCCTCCATCAGGCCTCGGACGGGGTCCAAGGCCATTCGATTTCTGCGTAGAACAAACCGCATGAAGTTTCAAGTGCGGCGGAAACTCGACCGGCCCCCGGGCTGAACACACGGGGTTTGCACCCGTCGTCGCGCGGCGAGAAGTCAGGAAGAGCAGGTGTACGGACAGAGAAGAGGTGGCGCGAGTTCGAGGACCTCTATCAGAGGATGGGGCAGCTGTGGGCTTCGGCCGTCCCGGGAGGTGGCGGACTGGTACGGGACGCCGCGTGGCAGCCCGCGGACGACGTCGAGGAAACCGACGACGCCTACGTGGTCGAACTCGAACTGCCCGGGCTGCGCGAGGACGAGGTGACCGTGGAGGTCCTGGGCGGGGAGCTGGCCGTCCATGGCGAGACCAAGGAGAAGGAACGCACCGGCGTCGTGCGCCGGCAGACCCGCAGGGTCGGACAGTTCGACTACCGGATGAGCCTGCCCGCCGACGCGGACGCCGACCGCATCAGTGCCGACCTGTCCCACGGCGTGCTCACCGTGCGCATCCCCAGGCGAGCGGGCGGAAGGCGGAAGGCCCCACCGCATCGAGATCACCAGCCGGTGAGACCGGGACCCGCTCCCGGCTGCCGGCCCGCCCGGGCTTGACCAGCCGGATGCTCCCCGCGAGGTCGGTGCTTCGCGGGGAGCCGCTCAATCCTCGAACGTGATCAGATGGTCCGCGCCGGTCTGGTGCAGGGCCCGGCGCACCTGCTTGGCGGCACCGCGGACGCGCACCCCGTCGGACGAGTTCGTCATCAGCAGGGGGCGGACGAGCGCGTACGCGCAGATCGCATCCAGCCGTTCGACCTCGCTGAGGTCGAACACCCACTCGCCGGTGTCCCGCAGTGCCGGATCGAGCAGCGCTTCCTCGATCTCCCGGGCAACCGCCCCGGTCACCTCGCCGCGGAGCGCCAGTTCGGCGCGGCGCTCGCCGACGACCACGACGCGGACGTGTTGCCTCTCGGACCGGCCTTGTACATGAGCGTCCATGCGATCTCCTTGCCAGCACCTCGAACCGCTTCGTACTGCTCGTCCTCTCCGCCGACGATGACCCCCGCGGCCCGATGTCCGAAGCAGCGAACAGGTCAATGCTCCGCTCGCTTGGACAGAGCACAATGCCCGAACTGAAGGGCGTCCGAGACGGCCAGAGCGGCCAGGGCGCCGGTTACGGTGCGGGTGGCCCGCGGCCATATGGCCTGAGCGCCCGTGAAGGTGGCCACGATCCACACGCTCAGGCAGAACGGGCAACTGATCAGCTCACCCAGTGTCCGGCGGCCCGGCTCCTCGCGCGGGGATTCGTTGAGTTCTGCCGCAGCGCCCGCGCCGTCCACCCGAGTGAACGGGGCACGCACGGGCCGCGTCACCGTGGCCTTGCTGATGAGGCGGCTGAGCCGGAAGGTGGCAGTTGCCATGAGCGCAAGATCCCAGGGGCCGGCGGGAGCCGGACGGGGTCGGCCGATGCGGCGCTGCAGTGCGGTCCAACCCGCTGCGTAACCGGCGAACCCGACCATCGCACACAGGTGCCCCCCGTGGGACCGCAGACCTTGGAGTGTCCCCATCGAACCGCCTCGTTCCGCCCGCTCGGGCCGTCGTCCACCTCGTCCTGATCGCAGCAGTGGGGCTGCTGAGCGGCGCCTACCCGGCCCCTCCGCGGACACGCGTTGAACTCATCAAGCCGAGTCATCGACCAGCCCCGGCCCGTGGCCGCGCGTGCTCAGCCGGGGCTTGGCCGGGCGGCGGGAACGAGGTGTTGTTCCAGCCAGTCTGCGGCGGCCCGCCGGTAGAGGCGGCGGTTGTCCGCCCGCAGGAACTCGTGGCCCTCGTTGCGCAGGGTCAGCAGCTCGGCCGGCACCCCGTGGCCGCGTGCGGCGCGGACGAACTGCTCCGATTCCGTCGGGGGCACGTTCGTGTCGTGCTCGCCGTGGACGGCCAGTACGGGTGCGCGCAGCTGGTCGATGCGGTTCATCGGGGACAGCGCGCGCAGGAGGTCCCGGTCGTGCTCGGGATGACCGTACTTGTGGGCGGCGGACTGGGCGATCCACGGCTCGGTGCCGGCGAAGAAGGTGGCGAGGTCGGACATGCCGCAGACGGCGACGCCGGTGCGGAAGAGCTCGGGGTGCCAGACCAGCGAGGCCATGGTGAGGTAGCCGCCGTACGAGCGGCCCATCACCGCCAGCCGCAGGGGATCCGCGTATCCGAGGGCGACCACGTGTGCGGCGCAGTCGGCGACGTCCTCGATGGCCGCGAACCGCCCGGTGCCGAGGTCGGCGTCCACGAAGGACCGCCCCCAGCCCGAGGAGCCGCGGACGTCGGGGGCGAACACGTCCATGCCCCGCCCGAGGATCTCGTGGTAGAGCGGATCGAACACCGGCCGCTCCTGTTCCTCGGGGCCCCCGTGCAGGTGGATGACGCACGGGCCAGGCCGGGCGGGGTCGCGTTCGGGTGCCCGGTAGTACCAGCCGCCGAGCAGCAGCCCGTCCCGTGCCCGGCAGCGCAGGGGCACGGGGCGGACGGGGGGCCGCCCGGGCGGCGCCGCGTCCTCGTCGCGCGCCGTCCAGCCGGTGCGGACCGGGGGGAAGCCGCCCGACAGCGCCCAGATCCCGGGTCGGCGAAGCGAGCCGGACAGGGCGGCGAACAGTCCGCCGCGTCCGACCGGCACCATGCGGGTCACCACCTCGTGGGGCAGTACCGGCCGGTGGTGGGGGCCCAGGCCGCTGTCGCCGTCGCTGCCCGGCAGGCCGACGGTCTCCAGCTCGCTGGCGCCGTGCACGTTCCAGGCCAGCAGGGCCCAGCGCCCGTGGTCGGGCAGGCTCAGCAGGTCGAGCGCGGTCTCCGTCCGCTCCGCGGCCACCGACAGGGCTTGTGCCGTTCCGTCCTCGTCGAGCCGGGCCCGGAGGAGCGCGGCGAACTCGCGGTCCGCGTCGCTGCGCAGCCACAGGCTCCGCGAGTCGGGGGAGAGCCGGCCGATCCAGGGGTCTCCGTCGGCGACGGGCAGCCGGAAGGTGACGCGGCCCGAGGCGCGGTCGAGGAGGAGGGCTTCGCGACGCCCTCGCGGTCCGCGGCGCAGCAGCACGAAGCGGCCCTCGGCGCCGATGTCGCAGGCGCGCAGCGAGGCGGCGCCCGCCTCGCTGAACAGCAGGACGGGCGCCTGCGTGCCCTCGGGGTCGAGAAGGTAGGCGGCCAGTCCTCCGCCCGCGTCCGCGCCGGTGGCTCCCGCCGTGCCGGCGGGGAGCTCGGCGACCGCGGCCGGTGTGGGTGCCAGCAGGGGCAGGCCGCCCGTCCCGTACGCCGTGACCGCGCCCCGGGCAGCCCCGCGTTCGGGAGCGCCGAGGAGGGTCGCATGGCCGTCCCGTGCGGTCCACGCTCCCGCGGCCGGACCGTCGCGGAAGCCGGAGTCGGCTTCCTGCGGCAAGTGGCCGGCGCCGCTGTGGGCGCCTGCGGCGGCCGCCGGCTGGGCGACGGTGACGGCCAGGGCGGACCCGTCACGGGTCCAGCAGCCCAGGTGCGCGGAAGCTCCCGGCTCGGCGCCGGCGAGCACCTGCCGGCCGGTGCCGTCCGGGCGTACGACCAGCACGCGGGTGTGTTCGCCGCCTCCCGGCGCGGCGGTGTAGGCGATCCAGCGGCCGTCGGGCGACCAGGACACCTCGGTCACGGGGTCGGGGTCGGCATCGAGGATGTGGGCCTCGTCCCCGTGCGCGGGGCCGCTCCAGAGCTGCGGCACACCGGCCCGGTCGCAAATGAAGGCCACCTGGTCACCGCTGGGGTCCGCCGAGGGGTACCAGCACCCGTGGGCGGTGAGCGAGGTCGGCGGGTCCACCGGACGCGTGTCGGCCAGGGGGACCGGGACGGGAGCCGCTACGGGCGCCGGTGCCGGATCCGGCACGGCACCGGGCGCGGGGGCCGGGGCCCGGTCCGTGTCCGGCGGGGTGGGTCCCGCGGCCGGGTGTGTCACACGTGCCGCCGCGGCGGGCGGGGCCTCCCGGGCAGTGCCGGGCAGGAGCCCCACGCCGCCGCCGTGCGGCCGTGGGGGCACGGCCGACGCGGCGTCGGCGGGTCGGGAACGGTGCTGACGTGAGGAGCGGTCCAGGGGCATGTGGGCCTCTTCGAAGGCTTCCGGGGGACTCTCACCGTTCGGTGTCAGTTGACGCCGTGAGTCTGCAACCAGATCTCCAGCGAAGCCACCTGCCACAGGGTGCTGGCTCCGCGTTTCGTGCGGTGACGCGCGGGATCCGCGAGCAGCTCGTCCACGCGGCGCGGGTCGAAGAGACCACGTCGGCGCGCTTCGGGGGCGGTCAGGGCCTCGCGGACCCGGGTCAGCACCGGCTCGGCCATGTGCCGGACCGCCGGCACCGGGAAGTACCCCTTGGGCCGGTCCACGACCTCGCGGGGAAGGATCTGCCGGCCGATGTCCTTGAGCACGCCCTTGCCCGCCTGCGCCAGCTTGAGCTCCGGCGGGCAGGCGGCGGCCAGTTCGACCAGTTCGTGGTCCAGGAAGGGCACCCGCGCCTCCAGGCCCCAGGCCATGGTCATGTTGTCGACCCGTTTGACCGGGTCGTCGGTCATCAGCATGTGCACGTCGAGGCGCAGGGCCGCATCGAGAGCGCTCTGTGCGCCGGGGACCGCCATGTGGGCGCCGACGAACTCGCGTGAGGCGTCCCGGTCGGCGACCAGGTCGGGAGACAGCAGGGCGGCCACGTCCTCGTGCGCGCGGTCGAAGTAGGCGTCCGCGTAGGCATCCGGCGCTTCTGCCCGGGCGGCTGCGGCGATCTGCGGGTACCAGTGGTAACCGGCGAACACCTCGTCCGCGCCCTGTCCGCACAGCACCACCTTGACGTCCTTGGTGACCTGTTCGGCCAGCAGGTGGAACGCCACGGAGTCATGGCTGACCATGGGCTCGCTCATGGCGGAGATCGCGTCCTCCAGCGCGGCGGGTAGCCGGTCGGAGGGGATCATGAACTGGTGGTGGTCGGTCGAGAACCGGCGGGCGACCAGGTCCGAGTACCGGAATTCGTCGCCCTCCTCCCCGCTCTCCGCTTCGAAGCCCATGGCGAAGGTGGCCAGGTCGCGCTGCCCCTCCTCCGCGAGCAGGGCCACGATCAGACTGGAGTCCAGTCCGCCGGACAGCAGGACGCCCACCGGTACGTCGGCGACCATGCGACGCCGCACGGCGGTGCGCAGGGCCTCGTGCACGGCTTCCCGCCAGAGCGCCGGATCGCTGCCGAACTCGGCGCGGCGGGTGTACGACGGCTGCCAGTAGCAGTGGTCGCGGTACGTGCCGTCCCGCTCGACGACGCGGACGGTGGCCTGCGGCAGTTTGCGTACGCCGGAGAGCACGGTCCGGGGCGCCACGACGGTGCCGTGCCAGCTCAGGTACTGGTGCAGCGCCACCGGGTCGAAGGACGTGTCCACCCCGCCGCCCGCCAGCAGGGCGGGCAGGGAGGAAGCGAAGCGGAGGCGGTCGCCGTCCTCGGTGAGGTACAGCGGCTTGATGCCGAGCCGGTCACGGCCCAGCACCACGCGGCCGGTGTGGTGCTCCACCACCGCGAAGGCGAACATGCCCACCAGTTGCCGGACGCAGGCGTGCCCCCACTCTCCGTATGCCTTGAGGAGCACTTCCGTGTCGGATTCGGAGAAGAAGCGGTGCCCGAGCCCTTCGAGCCGTCCGCGCAGCTCCCGGTAGTTGTAGACGCAGCCGTTGAAGACGCCCGTGATGCCCAGCTGCGGGTCCGTCATCGGCTGGGCGCCGCTCTCCGACAGGTCGATGATCTTCAATCGCCGGTGGCCCAGCGCCACCGGGCCCTGTGACCACACGCCTCTGCCGTCGGGTCCGCGCTCTTCCATCCGATCGGTCATGCGTTCGACCGCGGCGATGTCGGCCCGCCCGCCGTCGAAACGAACTTCTCCACTCAAGCCACACATGCGCAACCCCTCGGTGGACGCTGACCGCGGGGGCGCCGCATCCCTGCGGGCACCCGCACGGCTGGGGTCCGGAGCACCTCAACCATGAACCTTCACTCCCGTGCACTGACGGCCCGCGTCCCGCGACTCCGGCCGAACAGGCGCTCGACATGGTGAGCGCCTGCCCGCCGCCGCGCCCGCTATGCGAGCGCGTTCGATCTTCGTTCCCGCCGGGGGAGAACAAGCGAGCCCCCATGCCGCACGCCACCCCGGAACACGTCCCGAACGGCGGTATCGGTCGAAGGCTGAAATACTCGCCCAGGTGATCACAGTCGGAGTCGAGGAAGAGTATTTGCTGGTGGACCCGGACACGGGCCTCCCGGTGCCGAAGCACGACGCGGTGCGCGCGGCCGCGGGCCTTGACCCCGTCACCGATGAGGGCGAAGTCCAGGCGGAGCTCCTCCAGGCCCAGGTCGAGGTCGCCACTCCCGTGTGCACCGACCTCGCCGAGGTCGGCGGTCACCTCCTGCGCCTGCGGCACGCCGTCGGCTCCGCCGCCGAGCGGGTCGGCTGCCGGGTGGCCCTGACCGGGGCGGCGCCGGTCCGGGCCGACGCGCCGGTGCCCGTCACCCGCAAGACGCGCTACCTGGAGATGCGCGGTCAAGCCCCCCTCCTCGTGGACGAACAGCTGATCAACGGCATGCACGTCCATGCCGGGGTCCCGGACCGGGCCATGGGCATCGAGGTACTCAACCGCATCCGCGTCTGGCTGCCGACGCTGCTGGCGATGTCGGCCAATTCCCCTCTGTGGGACGGGCGCGACACCGGCTTCGCGAGCTGGCGCACGCTCGTCTTCGGGCGGTGGCCGGTGAGCGGCCCACCGCCGGTCTTCGCCGGCATCACCGACTACGACCGGCGCGTCGCCGCCCTGGTGGACTCGGGTGTCATCGCGGACAACAGGCAGTTGTACTGGCACGCCAGGCTGTCGGAGACGTACCCGACCCTCGAGATCAGGTGTGCCGACGTCCAGCTGCGCGCCGACGACGCGGCGATGTTCGCGGGCATCGTACGAGCGCTCGTGGCGACCGCCGTCGAGGAGGCGAAAGCCGAGGCGCCCCTGCCGGAGTGCCCTCAAGAGCTGCTCCAGGCGGCAACGTGGCAAGCCGCCCGGCACGGCCTGAGCGGCCCCCTGGTACGGCCCGACGGGGCGCGCCACGGCGCCCGGGAGGCCATCGGCCTCCTCATGCGCCACATCGGGGCCGCCCTGGAGGAGGCCGGCGACACCCGGCAGGTGACCTCCCTCGTCCACCGGTTGCTGCGGGACGGCACGGCCGCCGACCGGCAGCGGCGAGCGGTGGCAGAGGGCGGTCTGCCGGCACTGTTCGATCTCGTCACCACCCAGAGCACCGCGCCCTGAAGGCGGACGAGGGGCCGGAGGTACGGCTACGGGCGCCCGGGCGGGCCGAGTGTGCGGGACCTCCGGCGTCCGCCTCATCCTCCACCCTCTCGCTGGCCGCCGTCAGCGAGCGGGGCCTCCTGCGGGAAGCAGCCGTCCGGGAAAATCCTTGGATGGTGAAGCGCGTCCGCCCGCTAGCCTGGGAAAATGCTCACAGAAGTGATCGCGACCCGCTATGTCACGCCCTTGCGCGAGGGCGGCTCGCTCCCGGGGATCGTCGAGGCCGACGATCTCGGTACGTACGTCATGAAATTCACCGGAGCCGGCCAGGGACGCAAGACCCTGGTCGCCGAAGTCGTCTGCGGGCGCCTCGCCCAGCGGCTGGGGCTGCGCGTCCCGCGGCTGGTGCAGATGCAGCTCGACCCCGTCATCGGGCTCGCCGAGCCCGACCAGGAGGTCCAGGAACTGCTCAAGGCCAGCGGCGGGCTCAACCTCGGCATGGACTACCTGCCCGGCTCGATCGGCTTCGACCCCCTCGCGTACCGGGCCGACCCGCTCGAGGCGGGACGCGTCGTCTGGTTCGACGCACTGATCAACAACGTCGACCGGTCCTGGCGCAATCCGAACATGCTGGTCTGGCACGGGGAACTGTGGCTCATCGACCACGGCGCCACGATGATCTGGCACCACAACTGGCCCACCGCCCAGGCCGCCGCCGCCAAGCCCTACAACGCCTCCGACCACGTCCTGGCCCCCGTCGGCCCGGACATCGCGGCGGCCGCCGCCGAGCTGGCCCCGCTGGTCACCGAGGAGCTGCTCACCGAGGTCACCGCCGACGTCCCCGACGAATGGCTGGTGGACGAACCCGGCTTCGACTCCACCGACGCGGTGCGCCGCGCCTACGTGGAGGCGCTGGTGCCGCGTGCGGCCACGATCCACGAGAGGATCACCATGGAGGCGGAGGTCAGGCAGCGGTCCGGTCCGCCGGGCTGGCTCGCCGAGCGCCTCCCTCCCCAGTCGGACCAGAACAAGCAGAAGAGCGGCGACGAGTGACCAAGCGGGACGTGTTCGAATACGCGCTGGTGCGCGTGGTGCCCCGGATGGAGCGCGGTGAGTGCTTCAACGCCGGTGTGATCGTCTACTGCCGGGCGCACTCCTACGTCGCCGCGCGCACCCACCTCGACGAGGCGAAACTCCTCGCGCTCGACCCCGGGGCCGACGTGGCCGGAGTACGCGCCGCGCTGCGCGGGGTCGAGGGGCTGTGCGCCGGCGGCGAGGAGGCGGGCCAGGCGGCGGGCGACGACGCGGGGCGCCGGTTCCGGTGGCTGATCGCCCCCCGCAGCACGGTGGTGCAGCCGGGGCCGGTGCACACCGGCCTGACGGCCGATCCCGCCGCCGAGCTGGAACGGCTCCTGGACCTGCTGGTCCGCTGATTCCGGGGCGGGCCCGCGCCGCTGCCGCCGGGGGCCGTTGACACGGGGTGTCAGGGCTCCTAGCGTCTCCTCAGCTGAAGCTACTAAGCGGTTGCTCACCTTCGGGCGGCCGTCTCTCAAGGGCGAGGAGAACCAGCATGTCCACCACCGAGCAGCGCGTCGCGATCGTGACCGGGGCGGCCCGGGGCATCGGCGCGGCCACCGCCATCCGTCTGGCGGCCGAAGGCCGTGCGGTCGCCGTACTCGACCTGGACGAGGCGGCCTGCAAGGACACCGTCGAGGCGATCACGGCGGCCGGCGGCAAGGCCCTGGCGGTCGGCTGCGACGTCTCCGACGCCGCCCAGGTGGAGGCGGCCGTGGAGCGGGTCGCGAGCACGCTCGGCGCCCCGACGATCCTCGTCAACAACGCCGGCGTGCTCCGCGACAACCTGCTCTTCAAGATGAGCGACACCGACTGGGACACCGTCATGAACGTGCACCTGCGCGGCGCGTTCCTGATGGCGAGGGCCTGTCAGAAGTACATGGTGGAGGCCAAGTTCGGCCGTGTCGTGAACCTCTCCAGCAGCTCGGCGCTCGGCAACCGCGGCCAGGCCAACTACGCGGCCGCCAAGGCGGGTCTCCAGGGCTTCACGAAGACCCTGGCGATCGAGCTCGGCAAGTTCGGCATCACCGCCAACGCCGTCGCCCCGGGCTTCATCGTGACCGAGATGACGGCGCAGACCGCGGCCCGCGTCGGCATGGGCTTCGAGGAGTTCCAGCAGGCCGCCGCCTCCCAGATCCCGGTGCAGCGCGTGGGCCGCCCGGAGGACATCGCGGGCGCCATCGCCTTCTTCACCGGCGAGGACGCGGGCTTCGTCTCCGGCCAGGTCCTGTACGTGGCCGGCGGCCCGCTCAACTGACGGTTCCACGAGAGGCGGGCGTACGTCATGACGGACAACGGCATCGACAACGGCAACGGCGGCGGGGACACCGGCCGCGTCGACAGCGGCAAGGTGGCCCTGGTCACCGGTGCGAGCCGGGGCATCGGCTACGGGATCGCCGAGGCCCTGGTGGCCCGGGGCGACCGGGTCGTGATCACCGGGCGCAACGAGGACGCGCTCAAGGAGGCCGCGGAGCGGCTCGGTGCGGACCGGGTGATCGGAGTGGCCGGGAAGGCGCACGACGAGGCCCACCAGGCCCTCGCCGTCGAGCGTGCGATGGAGGTCTTCGGCCGCGTCGACTTCCTGGTGAACAACGCGGGCACCAACCCGGTCTTCGGGCCGATCGCGGACCTGGACCTGGGGGTGGCGCGCAAGGTCTTCGAGACCAATGTGATCTCCGCCCTGGGCTTCGCCCAGCGGACCTGGCACGCCTGGCAGAAGGACCACGGCGGGGCGATCGTGAACATCGCCTCCATCGCCGGGGTCTCGGCCTCGCCCTTCATCGGGGCGTACGGGATGAGCAAGGCCGCGATGATCAACCTGACCCTCCAGCTGGCTCACGAGATGGCGCCGGGCGTGCGGGTCAACGCCATCGCCCCGGCGGTGGTCAGGACGAAGTTCGCGCAGGCGCTCTACGAGGGCCGGGAGCAGGAGGCGGCGGCCGCCTATCCGCTCGGCCGGCTCGGGGTTCCGGAGGACATCGGCGGGGCCGCCGCGTTCCTGACATCTGCACAAGCGGAATGGATCACAGGGCAAACCCTCGTCGTCGACGGGGGAATGTTCCTCAATGCCGGGGTTCATTGACCGATATCCGGACGCATTTGCCTCCTGATGGGAGGCAAATGCGTGTCGAACTGGCACGAAATCGGTCAAGTGCCTCACGAAACCTGCCCATTGGATTTGTGAGGCTCTGCGGTAGGGTCTGCCGCACCCCTGGCTGATCGAGGAGCGTGCACGTGTTCAACCGGACCAGATGCCTGCAGATCGCTGCGGCCGTTGCGTCCATATCCCTGCTCGCCGGATGCGGCCTGTTCTCGGACGACGACGGCGAAACCGCGAAGAGGATCACCGTAGGCACGACGAGCGCGCCCAGCACCCTCGACCCCGCTGCGGCCTGGGACGGCTCCTGGGAGCTGTACCGCAACGTCTACCAGACCCTGCTGGCCTTCCCGACGGGCAGCACCAAGCCCCAGCCGGACGCGGCCCAGGGATGTGAGTTCACCGACTCGGCGAACACGGCCTACCGCTGCACCCTGCGCAAGGGCCTGAAGTTCTCCAACGGCGAGCCGCTCGACGCCAAGGCGGTCAAGCACTCCCTCGACCGGATCAAGACGATCAACCACAAGGTCGGTCCCGCCGGTCTCTTCAACACCCTGGACAAGATCGAGGCGCCGGACGCGCTCACGGTCGTCTTCCACCTGAAGACCCCCGACGCGACCTTCCCGTACGTGCTGGGCTCGCCGGCCGCCTCCCTGGTCGCGCCGAAGGACTACCCGGCCGGGAAGATCCGCACCGACGGGAAGGTCACCGGCTCCGGCCCCTACGTCCTCACCTCGTACACCGAGGGCGGCGAGGCGGTCCTCGGCCGCAACGAGAGCTACACCGGCTTCGCCAACCGCCGCAACGACGGCGTGACGATCCGCTACTTCACCGACTCCAAGAAGATGGTCGCCGCCCTCAAGGGCAAGGAGATCGACGCCACCTACCGCGGCCTCTCCGCCCCGGAGATCAAGGACCTCCAGACCCCCGCCTCGCAGGCCCTCGGCGTCCAGGTCGTGGAGAACGTCGGCGCCGAGATCCGCTACCTGGTCTTCAACCCGAACGACCCGCAGGTCAACAAGCAGGCCGTGCGCCAGGCGATCGCCCAGGTCATCGACCGGGGCGCGATCGTCTCGAAGGTCTACCAGGGCACCGCCGAGCCGCTCTACTCGATGGTCCCCAAGGGCGTCGTGGGCCACAGGACGCCCTTCTACGACATGTACGGCAACCCCGACGTGGCCAAGGCCAAGAAGATCCTCACGGCCGCGGGGATCACCCAGAAGGTGGAGCTGACCTTCTGGTACACCACGGACCGCTACGGCGCCTCCACCGCGGACGAGTTCACCGAGATCAAGCGGCAGCTCGACGAGAGCGACCTCTTCAAGATCAACCTGCGCGGCCAGCCGTGGAAGGCCTTCCAGGAGGGCTACAAGAGCGGCCAGTACCCGGTCTTCGGCCGAGGCTGGTTCCCGGACTTCCCGGACCCCGACAACTTCATCGCGCCGTTCGTCGGCAAGGAGAACGCGGTCGGCACCCCGTACGAGCCGGCGCAGATCGTGAACGAGCTGCTCCCCAAGTCCCGCCGCGAGGGCGACCGCTCGGCGGGCGTCAGGGAGTTCGAGGCGGCCCAGCAGATCTTCGCCCAGGACGTCCGGCTGCTGCCGCTGTGGCAGGGCAAGCTGTACGTCGGCGCGCGCGAGGACATCGCCGGCGCCGAGCGGGCACTGGACCCGCAGACCGCCATGCAGATGTGGGAGCTGTACCGCAAGACCAGCTGGTGATTCCGGCGGGGCGCCCGGATGGCGGCGTTGTCAGTGGTCCCCGGTAGGTTCAGAGCAGTTGCACGAACTTGTACCGGAGGTTGTCGACGTGACCCAGATGCTGCCCGAGTCCTGGCTCCCCGTCCTCGGCGGGGAGCTGGACCAGCCCTACTTCAAGGAACTCACCGAGTTCGTCGAGAAGGAGCGGGCGAACGGGCCGGTCTACCCGCCCCGCGAGCAGGTCTTCGCGGCCCTGGAGGCCACGCCGTTCGACAAGGTGAAGGTCCTGGTCCTCGGCCAGGACCCGTACCACGGCGCCGGCCAGGGACACGGTCTGTGCTTCTCCGTGCGCCCCGGGGTGAAGACCCCGCCCTCCCTGCGCAACATCTACAAGGAGATGAAGGAGGAGCTCGGCCTGCCGGTCCCGGACAACGGGTACCTGATGCCGTGGGCCGAGCAGGGCGTCCTGCTGCTCAACGCCGTCCTCACCGTCCGCGAGGCCGAGCCCAACTCGCACAAGGGCAAGGGCTGGGAGAAGTTCACCGACGCCGTGATCCGGGCCGTGTCCGATCGCTCCGACCCGGTCGTCTTCGTGCTCTGGGGCGCCTACGCCCAGAAGAAGATCCCGCTCATCGACGAGGAGCGGCACGTGATCGTCAAGGGCGCCCACCCCTCGCCGCTGTCGGCGAAGAAGTTCTTCGGCTCCCGTCCCTTCACGCAGATCAACGAGGCCGTCGCCGCCCAGGGCCATGAGCCGATCGACTGGCGGATCCCGGACCTGGGCTGACACCACACCGCGCCTCGGCGCCAGATCCGGTGCCGCCGGTTAGCTTCTTGATGATCGGACCGGACCCGGTCCGGCGGAGCGAGCCGGAGGCCCCGTTGACGGAGCAGCAGCAGGAGGCGTCGGAGGACGCCGTCATGACCAGGATCGGCCAGGCCGTCATCCTGCTGCACGCCGGAGACCGCGAGGAGGCCCGCAACCGGCTCGGCGAGATCTGGTCCGAGATCGGCGAGGAGGGCGACTCCCTGCACCGCTGCACGCTCGCGCACTACCTGGCCGACGCGCAGGACGACCCCGCCGACGAACTGGCCTGGGACCTGCGGGCGCTGACCGCCGCCGACGGGCTCGGCGAGCGGCCGGGGGAGACGCCCCCCGGGCGCGCCGACCCGCACCCCGCCGTGCGGGGGTTCTACCCGTCGCTGCACCTCAGCCTCGCGGCCGACTACGCCAAACTGCGCCGGCCCGAAGAGGCCCGGGCCCACCTCGCGCGGGCCCGGGCCGCCACCCGAGGGCTGTCCGACGACGGGTACGGCAACGGCGTGCGGGCCGCCATCGCCCGCCTGGAGCGCCGACTGGAGGCCGAGGGGGGCCCGGGGCCCCGCCCCTTCCCCGGGCAGGCGTAGCGCCCGCACGGGGCGTGGCGGCCGCAGGGGGCCGCGTCCGCTTCAGCCGCCCTCGACGCCCGCGCAGATCCGGGCCTCCGGACCGTCCGGATCCCAGTCCCCGTGCCGACGGCCCAGCGCGCACACGTCGGCGGGCCGGACCGGCAGCTTCCGCACCAGCCCGGGCGGCAGCCGCCCCTCCCGCCCCGGGGCGTGCGGACGGCCCGCCGCGCCGCCCTGGGCGCGCCCCGGCGGCTCGGCCGGCTCCGGGATGTCGGGTACCGCGGGTGGGGCCGGGGCGGCCTCCCGGGCCTCCGTACGCGGCCCCGGTACGGTGCGCGCCGAGCCCCGCCCCGCGGCCGTCGGGGCCGACGGACGCGCGCCCTCCCCGGGTACCGCACTCAGCGCCTCCAGAGCGGGCGCCTGGACGACCACGGGCAGCGCCCCCGGCCCGCCGCGCGGCTCGTGCCGGGGCGGCGGCCCGCCGGGGGAGGGGTTCACGTTCACGCAGCCGGAGACGGCCGAGACGGCACAGGCGGCTCCGAGGAGGAGCTTCGTCGAGGTTCGGGTGGGGTGCACCCGTGCAACTCTGCTGTGCGGCGACCCCGTTGCGAAAATCCGGAGCCGATATTCACCCCGCACGGGTGACGCGGAGGGGTGACCGGCGGGCAGCGCTATTCGCCGGTGGCGCCGTCGATGTGCTCGCGCAGCAGGTCCGCGTGCCCGTTGTGACGGGCGTACTCCTCGATCATGTGGGTGTAGACCCAGCGCAGGCTGAAGACCTCGCCGCGGTGGTGGCTGGCGGCGTCCGACACCGCGTCCAGGGAGCGGCCCGCCGCCGCCCGCCGCGCCAGATCGGTCTCGGTCCGCCAGACCTGCTCGGCCGAGGCCCAGGTGTCCCCGTCGGTGAACTCGAAGTCCCCGTCCACGTTTTCGCGGGTGCTGTACAGCTCGGGCAGGTCCTCGCCGAGGGTGATCTCCCGGAACCAGTACCGCTCCACCTCCGCCATGTGCCGTACGAGGCCCAGCAGACTGAGCGCGGAGGGCCGGAGCGGGGTGAGGCGCAACTGTTCCTCGGAGAGCCCCTCGCACTTCCAGGCCAGGGTGGAGCGGTGGTAGTCGAGCCAGCCCTCCAGCATCTCGCGCTCGCCGGCGGTGGTGGAGGGTTCGGGGCGGTGCGGTCCGTTCGACGTCATGGTCCACATCCTGGACGAACGCGCCGCCTCCCACCAGGGATTAAGCTGCGGCCGTACCCAAGGCACACACAGGAGGCTCCTGGTGAAGGTCGGCGTCATCGGACTCGGCGACATCGCGCAGAAGGCGTACCTGCCCGTCCTCACCACCCGGCCCGGGCTGGAGCTGCACCTGCAGACCCGCACCCCGGCCACCCTCGCGCGCATCGGAGACGTCCACCGCGTCCCGCCGGAGCACCGCCACACCACGCTGGACTCACTGCTCGCCGAGGGCCTCGACGCCGCCTTCGTGCACGCCCCGACGGACACCCACCCGCAGATCGTGGAGCGGCTGCTGGAAGCGGGTGTGGCGACCTACGTGGACAAGCCGCTGGCCTACGAGCTGGCGGACTCCCGGCGCCTGGTCGAGCGTGCCGAGGAGCGCGGGGTGAGCCTCTTCGTCGGCTTCAACCGCCGCCACGCGCCCGGCTACACGCTGTGCGCCGACCACCCGCGCGACCTGATCGTCATGCAGAAGAACCGGGTCGGGCTCCCCGAGGACCCCCGCACCCTGGTCCTCGACGACTTCATCCACGTCGTCGACACCCTGCGCTTCCTGCTCCCGGGAGAGGCCGACCACATCGACGTACGGGCCGTGGTGCGCGAGGGACTGATGTCGCAGGTGGTGCTCCAGATGTCCGGCGACGGCTTCACCGCCCTGGGCATCATGAACCGGCGGTCCGGGTCGGCCGAGGAGGTCCTGGAGGTGTCGGGCCAGGACTCCAAGCGCCAGGTCGTCAACCTCGCCGAGGTCGTCGACCACCGTGGCCAGCCCACCGTGCGCCGCCGCGGGGACTGGGTCTCCGTGGCGCGCCAGCGCGGGATCGAGCAGGTCGTGGACACCTTCCTGGAGGCGGTGGCGGCCGGCAAGGTGCTCAGCGCCCGGGACGCCCTGCTCACCCACGAGCTGTGCGAGCGGGTGGTGCTGACGGCTCTGGAGCAGACCTCCCCGGCCGCCTGACCGCCCGCACCGCCCCGGCCGCCCAGTACAGCGCCAGCGCGGCCAGGCAGGCGCCCGCCGGCCAGTTCCCGAAGCGGACGAAGAGGGTCGTGCCGCGGGCGAGCGGCACCTCGTACGCGACCGCCGTGCTCGCCGAGGTGGGCAGGGCGGCCCCGATCCGCTCGCCGGACGGCCCGTGGACGGCGCTGACCCCGGTCAGGGTCGCGTGCACCACCGGGCGGCCCGTCTCGGCGGCGCGCAGGGCCGCCAGGGAGGCGTGCTGGGCCGGTGCCCAGCTGTCCTGGAAGGTCGAGGTCGCCGACTGCGCGACGAGCACCCCGGCGCCCTCGCGGACCAGGTGCCGGCTCATGTCGGGAAATGCCGACTCGAAGCACACCAGCGGACCCAGCCGCACCCCGCCGGGCAGGTTCATGACCACGGGGGCCGCGCCGCGCATCCGGTCCTCGCCCGCCGCCCTGCCGACCGAGGTGGCCCAGCCCAGCACCGAGCGGGCCGGTACGTACTCGCCGAAGGGGACCAGCCGCATCTTGTCGTACCGGTCGCCGGTGGGGCCTTCCGGGCCGACCAGCACCGAACTCTTGTAGATCCCGGGCCGGTCCGAGCGCCGGGCGTCCACGTTGACCAGCAGCGGGGCACCGAGCTCCGCGGACAGGGCCGCCAGCCGCCGGGACAGGTCGGGCCGCGCCGCCAGGTCCGCGCCGACGCCGCTCTCTCCCCACACCACCAGGTCCGGCCGGGCGCCCGCCAGGGTCCGCGTCAGCCCCTCCTCCACCGCGAACCGCCGCTCCGCGCTGTCCGCCCCGCCCACCGGCCCCGGCTGTACGACGGCCACGCGCACCCCGCCCGAAACCTCCGGGCGCGGCAGCCACAGCCACACCACCCCCGTGAGCACCGCACCCCCCGCCAGCGAGGCCACCGCCGGAACCCGCGCCCGCGGCGCCGCGACCAGCAGTACCACCGCACAGTTCACCGCAACCACCAGCAGGCTCACCAGCCACACCCCGCCCACCGAGGCCAGCCGCAGTGCCGGCGGGACCTGCCACTGACTCGCCCCCAGCAGCCCCCACGGCCCGCCCAGCCCCTGCCAGGACCGGGCCAGCTCCGACAGCAGCCACCCCGCCGGTACGAGGACCAGCCCGGCCGCCGCCCGCCGCGGACCCGGCACTGCGCCGAGCAACTCCCGCACCAGCAGGGCCCAGGGCACCCAGAGCAGCCCCAGCAGCACGGCGACGGGGATCAGGAACACGTGCAGGCTCGGCAGCAGCCAGTGGTGCACCGCCACGATGAACCCCGCACCCCCCAGCCAGCCCTCCCACGCGGCCCGCCGCCCGGTGGGCGCGGAGCGCAGCAGCAGCATCCACGGAAGGAGGGCGACGTACGCGAACCACCACAGCCCCGGCGCCGGAAAGGCGAGACAGGGCAGCGCCCCGGCGGCCACGGCGCCCGCCGCACGCCACCGTCGGGTCCGCTTCGCGAGCAGCATGACGCGCCTCCGCTTCCAGTGTGGGACCGCCCTCGGCCGGGCGCGGCCTCAGGCCGCTGCGTGACGCCACTTCTCGTGGACCGTGACCTGCGTGAGCCGCCAGCCGTCCGGGGTGCGGGCGAGCGAGAAGGCGTACCGCCCGGCGGCGACGAAGTCGGGGGACGTGCCGCGGTCGCCGGCACCGGCCCGCCGCATCGGGTTGAGGAAGTCCGCCCGGACCCGCGCCGAGTCCCCGGGGTAGCCGCCCCGGTCCTCCAGCCGGATCAGCCGGTTCACGATCAGGTGCTGGCGCACCGGGAAGAGCTCCATGGTCCGCGCGAGCCAGCCGGCGACCTCCGCGGCCGGGCCCGCGACCCCGCCGGCCGAGCTGTAGTCGGCCCGTCCGCCGGGCGTGAACAGGGCGCGGTAGGCGTCCCAGTCCCCGTCGTCGACGGCCACCGCGTACCCCGAGACCACCTCGTCGATGGCGAGACGGTCCATCACGGTCGCCAGGTCCACACGCTGCGTCATCGGGCCAGTGTGCGGCCGCGGGGCGACGAGGCCAAGGGGCGTGCGGCCACCGGACGCGCCCGGCGCCGATCAGTGACCGGAATGCGCCTCCCGTTGCCGGATCACGACCAGGAAGGCATCACTGGCCAGGTCCATCACCACCTCCGCCGGCACGCCCTCGCGCGTCCGCTGCGCCGCGTACTCCTCGGCGGGCCAGCTCCCCCTCGGACTTCCCGCCGGAAAACGCTCCAGTACCACGCGGCCCATGGGAACCCCTGTCGCTCGCTTTCAGGCCTCTCTTCCGGGCACAACGACGTGGGGGGGGGGGGGGGGGGGGGGGGGGGGGCGGGGGGAGGGAGGGGGGGGGGAGGGGGGAGGAGGAGGGGGGGGGGGAGGGGAGGGAGAAACAGAGCACGGGAGGGGGACGGC
>NZ_JBVHWK010000024.1:50857-82731 GCF_055569445.1 Streptomyces sp. NPDC029122
TCCCCCCCCCCCCCCCCCCCCCCCCCCCCCCCTTCCCCCCCCCTCCCCCCCCCCCCCCCACCCCCCCCCTCCCCCCCCCCCCTACCCCCCCCCCCCCCCCCCCCCCACGTCGACTTCCGGCCATGGGCCAGGGGTCACGGCCGGATCAGGAGCCCGACTCACCCGCGTGCGGGCTGAGCACGCCCATCCCGATGAGCGCGAACAACGCGATGCCGAGCAGGATCCGGTAGATGACGAAGGGCATGAAGCTCTTGGTGGAGATGAACTTCATGAACCACGCGATGACGGCGTAGCCGACGAAGAAGGCGATCACCGTGGCGAAGATCGTCGGCCCCCAGGAGATGTGCCCGGGGTTCTCCACGACGTCCTTGATCTCGAACGCGCCGGAGGCCAGCACGGCCGGGATGGCCAGGAGGAAGGAGTACCGGGCCGCCGCCTCGCGGGTGAAGCCCAGCAGCAGACCGCCCGAGATCGTGGCACCGGACCGGGAGACGCCCGGGATCAGCGCCATCGCCTGGCACAGGCCGAAGATCAGCCCGTCCTTGACCCCCAGTTCCCGGAGCGTCTTGCGCTGCTTGACCACCCGGTGCCGGCCGCCCTCCTCGTCGCGGGAGGCCAGCCAGTCGGCGAAGCCGAGGACGAGGCCCATCACGATGAGGGTGGTCGCCGTCAGCCGCAGGTCGCGGGCCGGGCCGGTGATCTGGTCCTTGAACGTGACGCCCAGGACGCCGATGGGGATCGAGCCGACGATGACCAGCCAGCCCATCTTGGCGTCCTGTTCGGAACGCAGCGCCTTGGTGTACAGGGAGCGGAACCAGGTGGAGATGATCCGCGCGATGTCCTTGCGGAAGTAGATCAGCACGGCGGCCTCGGTGCCGATCTGGGTGATGGCCGTGAAGGCGGCACCCGGATCGTGCCAGCCGGCGAAAGCCGCGGTCAGCCGCAGGTGCGCGCTGGAGGAGATCGGGAGGAACTCCGTAAGCCCCTGGACGAGACCGAGGATTAGGGATTCGAACCAGCTCATGTCGGGGTGCGCTCGTCCTTGTGATCGTCGGGCAGTTCGGGTCCGATGCTAGGGCCCGTGGGGAGCCGCCGTGACCACTGGGGGGTGTGCGGGCGCGGGCCGGGACACGCCGGCGGGTGCCAGCCGGTGCCGCTTGCGCCAGGCGACCGCCGCCGCGACCGCTCCGGACAGGGCGATGAACCCGAACGACACCAGGAACGCGGGCGATCCGGGGGAGGAGGCGCTTGCTCCGGCGATCACGTACGCGGCGGTGTTGGGGACCGTCCCGAGCGCCGTCGCGAGGAGGAAGGGAAGCCAGCCGCAACGGGAGACGGCCGCGAGGTAGTTGGCCGCGGCGAAGGGCACCCCGGGAAAGACGCGGACCGCCAGCACGGAGCGGAAGCCGTGCCGGCTCAGCTGGCCGTCGGCCGCCTCCAGCCAGCGCCCGCGCAGGTGCGGACGCAACGCCTCCTGCCCCAGGGCCCGGCCCAGGCCGAAGGCGAGCCCCGCACCGACCACGGTGCCGCCGACGGCGGCCACCAGCCCGAACTGGGACCCGAAGACCGCCCCCGCGGCGAGGTTCAGCAGCGGCCGGGGCACGAAGGCGGCCGTGCACGCGCCGTACGCGCCCGCGAACAGCAGCACCCCCGTACCCACCGGGAGCCCCGGCGGCCAGCCCTGCGACAGCAGCCGCTGGGGCTCGTAGAGCAGTACGCAGGCCCCGGCCGCGACCAGCAGCACGGCGAGCAGCGACAGCCGGGCCACCGGCGCGAGGAGGAGGGACACCCGGGGAGAGTAACCGACCCCCATGACGCGGCGCCGTAATCCAGGCCTCATACCGGACCGCCGCGGCATTGCCCCCGGCACCGCCTCCACCCGCCCCCCGCCCGTCGCGACCGTAATTCGTTCGACGCGGCCCCGGCGGTCCGGCAGGATCTGGTGCATGTCCCGGTACGCCTTCCCCGCAGCGCCGTCCGCAGTCGCGGACGCGCCGAAGGCTGCCGTCCTCCTCTTCTCCGCGTCGGAGGCACTCACCGCCTCCGCGGCCTTCGAGGCATTCGCCTTCGCCGCGTTCGACGGCGCACGAAGCTGACCCTTCCCGGATCGTCCGGCGGACCCCGCAGGGGGAGGGTCGGCTGAATCCAGGGGTCCCGACCAGCTTCGAGCCACGGGAAAGAGATCATGGCCAAGACGGCCTTCACCCGCACCAAGCCGCACCTCAACATCGGCACCATGGGCCACGTCGACCACGGCAAGACCACCCTCACCGCCGCCATCACCAAGGTCCTCGCCGGGCGCGGCGGCGCCTCCTTCGTGCCGTTCGACCGCATCGACCGGGCCCCCGAGGAGGCCCGCCGCGGCATCACCATCAACCTCACGCACGTCGAGTACGAGACGGACACCCGGCACTACGCCCACGTCGACATGCCCGGCCACGCCGACTACGTCAAGAACATGGTCACGGGCGCGGCCCAGCTCGACGGGGCGATCCTCGTCGTCTCCGCCCTCGACGGGGTCATGCCCCAGACCGCCGAGCACGTCCTGCTCGCCCGCCAGGTCGGCGTGGACCACATCGTGGTGGCCCTCAACAAGGCCGACGCCGGTGACCCCGAGCTCACCGACCTGGTCGAGCTGGAGGTCCGCGACCTGCTCTCCGCGCACGGCTACGGCGGGGACACCGCGCCGGTCGTACGGGTCTCCGGGCTGCGCGCGCTGGAGGGCGACCCGCAATGGACCGGGGCGATCGAGGCGCTGCTGGACGCGGTCGACACGTACGTGCCGATGCCGGTGCGGTACACGGACGCGCCGTTCCTGCTGCCGGTCGAGAACGTCCTGACCATCACCGGCCGGGGCACCGTCGTGACCGGCGCCGTCGAGCGCGGCACCGTCCGGCCCGGCGACCGGGTCACCGTCCTCGGGGGCGACGACGGGCCGCTGGAGCACGTGGTCGTCACCGGGCTGGAGACCTTCGGCAAGCCGATGGAGTCCGCCGAGGCCGGGGACAACGTCGCGCTGCTGCTGCGCGGGGTGCACCGCCACGAGGTGCGCCGCGGGCACGTGGTCGCGGCGCCCGGGAGCGTGGTGCCGAGCCGGCGCTTCACCGCGCGGGTGTACGTGCTCTCCGCCCGCGAGGGCGGGCGTACGACACCCGTCGCGACCGGCTACCGGCCGCAGTTCTACGTCCGCACCGCCGACGTGGTCGGCGACGTGGACCTGGGCGCGGCCGCCGTCGCCCGTCCCGGGGAGACGGTCGAGATGACCGTCGAGCTGGGCCGGGACGTGCCCCTGGAGGCGGGTCTCGGCTTCGCCGTCCGCGAGGGCGGCCGCACGGTCGGCGCGGGCACGGTCACGGCCGTGCTCGGCTGACCACGGACCCGCCCCCGCCGTGGTGACGGCGGTCCGGTTGCGTCAGACTGCCGTCACCACCGGCGTGCGGGAACGAGGGAACAGGGGGCCGACATGGGCGGCGGAACGGCATTGGTGCTCGGCGGCGGGGGCCTGACCGGCGTCGGCTGGGAGTCCGGGATCCTCTACGGGCTCGCCCGGGCGGGCGTGGACCTCACCACCGCCGACCTGGTCGTCGGCACCTCGGCCGGATCCGTGGTGGGTGCCCAGCTCACCGCGGGCCTCACCGCCCGGGAACTGTACGAGCGCCAGCTCGGCCACCCCGGCGGGGAACGCCCCGCCCGGCTGGGCGCCGGGGTCCTCGCCCGCTACGCCCTCGCGATGGCGCGCTCCCGGGACTCCGCCGCCTACCGGCGCCGGGTCGGCGCCTTCGCGCTGGCCGCCGCCACCGGCGCGGAGGCCGAGCGGCGCGAGGTGCTGGCGGCCCGGCTCGCCTCGCACGAGTGGCCCGAGCGCCGGCTCGTCGTCACCGCCGTCGACGCGCTCAGCGGGGCCCCGGCCGACTTCGACCGGGAGAGCGGGGCCGGGCTCGTCGACGCCGTCGCCGCGAGCTGCGCCGTACCGGGCGTGTGGCCGCCGGTGACGGTCTGCGGGCGCCGCTTCATCGACGGCGGGGTCCGCTCGGCGACCAACGCCGACCTCGCGGCCGGGTACGCACGGGTGGTGATCCTCGCGCCGATCTCCCTCGGCTCCGCCCTGGTCCCCTCACCCGCCTCCCAGGCGGCCCGGCTGCGGGCGGGCGGCGCCCGGGTGCTGCTCATCACCCCGTCCCCGCAGGCCCGCAAGGCCTTCGGGCGCAACGTCCTGGACCCCGCGCGGCGGGACCCGGCCGCCCGCGCCGGGCTCGCGCAGGCCGCCGCGCACACCGCCGACGCGGCGGCCGTCTGGTCGGCCTGACAATGGTGGGGTGAGCGACGAACAGATCCCGGTGATCCGGGAAGTGGGCCAGGGCACCGCCAAGCTGATGCCGGACGTGGACCGGGAGCGGGCCTGGTTGCTCACCGTCGACGGGGCGCCCCAGTCCTACGTCGACCTCGACGAGCCCGAGCACCTGGAGTTCGAGTACGTACGCCGCCTCGCGCACGTGCTGGACTGCGCGGCGGAGCCGGGGGCCGCGCTGGACCTCCTGCACCTGGGCGGCGGCGCGCTCACCCTCCCGCGGTACGCCGCGGCCACGCGCCCGGGGTCCCGGCAGGGCGTCGTCGAGTTCGACGCGGCCCTGGTGGAGCTGGTGGAGCGGCACCTGCCGCTGGCCGCCGGGGCGCGGGTGACGGTGCACGCCGCCGAGGCGCGGGCCTGGCTGGAGGCCGCCCCGGGGGCGAGCGCCGACGTCCTGGTGGCCGACGTGTTCGGGGGCTCACGGGTGCCGGCCCAGCTGACCTCGGTGGAGTACGCGAGGCAGGCGGCGCGGGTGCTGAGGCCCGGCGGGCTGTACGCGGCGAACCTGGCCGACGGGGCACCGTTCGGCTTCCTGAAGGCGCAGCTGGCCAACTTCGCCGCCGCCTTCGCGGAGCTGGCGCTGATCGCCGAGCCCGGGGTGCTGCGGGGGCGGCGCTTCGGCAACGCGGTGCTGCTGGCCTCGGACGCCCCGCTGCCGCTGGCCGCGCTGGCCCGGCGGTGCGCCGCCGACGCCTTCCCCGCCCGGGTGGAGTCGGGCGAGGGGCTGGCCCGGTTCATGCGCGGGGCGCGTCCGGTGGCCGACGCGGACGCGGTGTCCTCGCCGGCTCCCCCGGCGGGGGCCTTCAGCCTCGGGTGAGCCCGGCGGGACTGGCGGTCTCCGCCGGGGCGGGGGCGGGGACCTTCGCGGCCGGGGGCCTGCGGGTGGTCCGGCGGACGTCCGGGACGAGCAGGACCAGGGCGGTGGCGGCGACCACCAGCCCCGCGCAGCCCCACAGCGCCGGGGCGCGGCCGAAGGCGGCCTCGGCCGGGCCGGCCAGCGCGGTGGCGACCGGGAGCATGGAGACGGAGCCGAACCAGTCGTAGGCGGAGACCCGGGAGAACTTCTCCTCGGGTATCTCCTGGTGCATCGTGGTCATCCAGTTGACGCCGAACACCTCGATCGCGGCGCCGCTGACGAACATCACCGCGCACAGCCCCCACACCGGCAGCGGTACCGCCAGCGCCGCCGAGGGCAGCGCCAGCGGGAACACGCACAGGGTGCCGACCAGCAGCAGGCGGCGCGGCTTCCACATCATCATCAGGACCGCTCCCGCGATGGTGCCGGCGCCGAAGAAGGCCAGGGCCACGCCCCAGGGCGCGGGCCCGCCCAGCCGGTCGCGGGCGACGAGGGGCCCGTACACCGCCTCCGCGGCCCCGACGACGGCGACGACGACGGAGAACTGGAGCACGATGCTCCACAGCCAGGGCCGCGTCCGGAACTCCACCCAGCCCTCGCGCAGGTCGGCCAGCAGGCCGCCGCCGGGGGCCCGCTGCGCGACCTGGCCGACGTCGAGGAAGGCGCGCAGGGCGCCCGCGACCGCGAAGGCCGCCGCGTCCACGGCCAGCACCCAGCCGGGACCGATCGCGGCGACCAGCGCGCCGCCGAGGGCCGCTCCGCCGATGCCGGCGCCGTTCATCGCCATGCGGAAGAGCGCGAAGGCCCGGTTGGAGTGCTCGCCGGAGACGCTGGACAGGAGCATGCCCTCGGCGGCCGGGTTGAAGAAGGCCGTACCCGTGCCGCACAGCGCGGTGAGCAGCATCATCTGCCACAGCCGCGGGTCGCCGGCGAGGACGAGCACGGCGAAGGCGGCCTGCGAGACGCAGTTGAGGGCGTTGGCCGCGACCATCACGTGGTGGCGCGGCAGCCGGTCGGCGAGGGCTCCGCCGACGAGGAGGAAGAGGACGAGGGGCAGCGTACGGGCGGCGGCGACGAGGCCGACGTCCGCGCCGCTCCCGCCGGCCTCGAGCACCGCGAAGGAGGCGGCGATGAGCGCCCCGTGGCTGCCGAGGTTGGTGACGACCGCGGCGCCCGTCAGGAGGCTGTAGTTGCGTCCGGCCCAGGCGGGCCGGCGGCGGGGGCTGCGGAGGGCGGGGCGCGGGTTCACCCCGGGACTATCCCCCGCCCCGGGCCGAGAATCCAAACGGAATAACGGTGAACGGATCGTCGGCCCGGGGATCGTGCGGGGGTGGCGGGCCCGCGGGGTCAGCCCTCGCTGAGCCGGACCGAGCTCAGGATCTTCTCGTAGGTGGCCTGGTCGACCTCGCCGGGGACGCCGGCTGCGCTGTAGAGGACCCAGCTGGCGAAGTCACCCTTGGCGTTCTTGAAGCTGAAGGCGATGCTCTTGCCGTCCGAGGAGCACTTGTTCTCCTTCGGGACGTTGCTCACGGTCGCCGTCGCCACGTGCCCCTTGAGGCCGGAGGAGGTGGTGTACTCCTTGGTCTCGGAGATCTTGACGTTCTCCTTCGGGAGCTTCTGCGAGTACCCGGCGAACACCCAGGTGCCGGCCTCGTTGCGGGCGGCGTCGGAGGTGTCCTTGGCGCCCTGGCCGCCCTTGGTGCCGGTACCGGCCAGGGAGGTGGTCTCCTCGCGTCCGTCCTTGTTGGAGTCCACCTTGCACCAGTCCTCCTTGAGGTAGGCGGGCGCGGAGAACGTGACGAGGGGGGAGCCGTCGTTCTTGGAGTCGTCCTCGAAGCCGGCGATCACACCGGCGCCCAGCACGTTCCACTCCGGCGGGACGTCGAAGGCGGTCCCGTGCTTCGGGTTGATGACCACCTTCCAGCCCGGGATCACCGGCTTGACGTCGCCACCGGCGCGCGGGTTGGGGCCGCTGGGGGCGGGGGGCGCGACCGGGGCGACGGGCGCGGAGGAGGAGGCCGGCGGCTTGTCGTCGGCCAGGTTCGTGCCCTCGTCCTCCCGGGTCAGTACGAAGGCCGCGGTGGCGGCCGCCGTCACCACGACCGCGGAGGCCGCGACGATGGCCACGGTCCGCGTGGAGAAGGGGCTGCCGCCCGAGGGCCGCGCCGGCTGCTGCGGGGGCGTGTTGCCCCACGGCTGGACCGGGGGCGGGGTCTGGTAGCCCGCCTGCGGGTATCCGTAGCCGGGCTGCTGCTCACCGAATCCCGGCTGCGGCTGCTGCTGGTACGGGTTCGGCTGTCCCGGCTGCTGCTGGTACGGGTTCTGGTGTGCGCTCTGGGGGTTCTGCTCTCCCCCGGGCTGCTGCTGTCCTGGCCACATGGCCGGTAACCATAGTGGGAGCCGCCGACAGGGGCCACGTCCGCCCCCCTTCCGGCTATGGCCAACCGCATCTACTCGTGGGTAACATCGGCTGCCATGAGCGCTGAACAGATGAACGTGGGCGAACTGCTCGCCCAGACGGTACCGATGGCCCGCACCCTGAACCTCGAGTTCCTGGAGACCACTCCGGAGCGCGCCGTCGTCCGGCTGCCGGACCAGCCCGACTTCCACAACCACGTCGGCGGCCCGCACGCCGGCGCCATGTTCACCCTCGCCGAGTCCGCGAGCGGCGCCATCGTCCTGGCCGCCTTCGGCGAGCAGCTCTCGCGCGCCGTGCCGCTGGCCGTCAAGGCCGAGATCGGCTACAAGAAGCTCGCCAAGGGCGTGGTCACGGCCACCGCCACCCTCGGCCGTCCGGCCGCCGACGTCGTCGCCGAACTCGACGCGGGAGGCCGCCCCGAATTCCCCGTCACCATCGCCATCCAGCGCGAGGACGAGGCCGTGACCGGGGAAATGACGGTCGTCTGGACCCTGCGCCCGAACGCGTAGCGTCACCCCGGCCGCCCCCTCCCCGGGTGAAACCCGGCGGCGCGCGAGCGCGTCACGCGGTGAACGGGGCCCGGGAGCGGCACAGTGGGGGCGGGAGCGGTCCGGCGCGGGCCGCTCCCGCCGTGCTGTCCGGGGCCGGGCCGGGGCGGGAACCGGGAGGCGGGGAGAGCGCGGGGAGCGGGACGCCGGTACCGGGGCGCGGGAACGAGGCGCCCGGACCGGGACGCCGTGAGGGTTCGCCGGCCGTACGTCCCGAGAACCCCCGCGATGGACGAGGGCCGCCCCGCGGAGCGGATAGGCTGCCCGTTCGGCGTGTCTCGGGGGCCCGCCGGTGACGACGAGGGAGGACGTACCGGTGCACATCCAGGAATGGCTGGAGGAAATTCCGGCGATCAGTGTCTATCTCCTGGTGGGGCTGGTCATCGGGCTGGAGAGCCTGGGCATCCCGCTCCCGGGCGAGATCGTCCTCGTCAGCTCCGCGCTGCTGGCCTCGCAGCACGGGGAGATCGACCCGGTGGTCCTCGGCCTGTGCGCGATCGCGGGCGCGATCATCGGCGACTCCATCGGATACGCGATCGGCCGCCGCGGCGGCAAGCCGCTGCTGGAGAAGCTCGGCAGGCGGTTCCCCAAGCACTTCGGGCCCGACCAGGTGGCCATGGCCGAGCGCTCCTTCGACCGCTGGGGCATGTGGGCCGTCTTCTTCGGGCGCTTCGTCGCCCTGCTGCGGATCTTCGCCGGGCCACTGGCGGGCGTCCTGCAGATGCCGTACTGGCGCTTCCTCGTCGCCAACGTCCTGGGCGGCATCCTCTGGGCCGGCGGCACCACCGCCGTCATCTACTCCGTCGGCATCGTCGCCGAGCCGTGGCTCAAGCGCTTCTCCTGGCTGGCGCTGGTCCTGGCCGTGCTGATCGGGCTCACCGTGACCCTGGTGCTGCGCGGGCGGATGAAGAAGGCGGCGGCCGAGGCGCGCGAGGCGGCGCCGACGCCGGAGCCCGTCACCGCCCCGGCGGGCGCCTCGGACTGAACCCGAGGCCCCCGGCCGGGCGGGGATCAGGCGCCGGAGATCACCGAGGCGCGGTGCTGCTCCGCCAGCTCCGTGTACATCGCGGAGTTCACCCTGATCCCCTCGCGCTCCTCCTCGGTCAGCTCCCGCCGCACCTTGGCCGGGACGCCGGCGACCAGGGAACCGGGCGGGACGACCATGCCCTGCGGAACCAGGGCCTGCGCGGCCACCAGCGAACCCGCGCCGATCACGGCGCCGTTGAGCACGGTCGCGCCCATCCCGATCAGGCAGTCGTCCTCCACCGTGCAGCCGTGCACGACCGCGTTGTGCCCGATCGAGACGCGCTCGCCGATGGACACCGGGAACCCGGGGTCCACATGGATCGTGCAGTTGTCCTGCACATTGCTGTCCGCGCCCAGGGTGATCGGGCCGCAGTCGCCGCGGAGCACCGCCGAGTACCAGACGCTCGCCCCGGCGGCCAGCGTGACGTCGCCGACGACGACGGAGGTCGGAGCGGTGAAGGCCGTCGGGTCCACCGACGGCTTCCGGTCGCCGACGCCCGCGATGAGAGCCCCCTGGTGCGCCTTGCCCGCCTGGTTCGGCTGATGGTTCATGGTCACTTCCCTCTGCTTCCGGATGCCGCGCCAACTGCACCGTAGGGCACGGGACGCCGCCGCCCCGCGATGGGGTGAAGATCACAGGAGCCGGGTCCGGACGTCCGGCGCGGGGCGCACTACCGTGGCCGGGTGCCGAAGAACCAGAACACGTTCTCATCCCTGGCGGCCCTGCGCCGCCGGATCGCCAGCCGTGCCGTGCACGCCGGCTGGCGCTGGATGCAGCAGGCCGGGGCGGTCACCGCGCAGCACCCGGGCCGGCTGTGCTTCGGGGCGATAGGCGAGGGAACCCGGCTCGCCTTCCCCCAGGGCACCGTCTTCGGAGAGCGCTGGATCCGGCTCGGCGCGCACTGCATCATCGCCGAGCAGGTCACCCTGACGGCCGGGATGATGCCGGACCTCGACCTCGGCGCGGACCCGGTGCTCGTGCTCGGCAACGGCGTCGTCCTCGGCCGGGGCAGCCACGTCATCGCCGACGCCCGGATCGCCATCGGCGACGACACCTTCTGCGGGCCCGGGGTGTACATCACCTCCACCAACCACAGCTACGACGACCCGCACGAGCCCGTCGGACGGCAGTGGCCCCGCAGCGCCCCCGTGGAGATAGGGCCGGGCTGCTGGCTGGGCACCGGGGCGGTGATCCTGCCCGGCGCGAAGCTGGGCCGGAACGTCGTGGTGGCCGCGGGGGCCGTCGTACGGGGCGAGGTGCCCGACCACGCCGTGGTGGCGGGGGCCCCGGCCAGGATCGTGCGGCGGTGGGAGCCGGAGACGGGCTGGCAGCCCCCGCTGCGCACCCCGGCGCCGGTGCCGATACCCGACGGGATGACGCCCGAGCAGCTGCGCGGGCTGGCGCTGCTGGCGGAGGCCGAGCAGTCCCCGTAGACGGTGCCCGGCAGGCGCGGGCACGGAGGACCGGGCGGGAGGTCTCCGGCCCCGGTCCCGGCCCGGCTCCGGCCCCGGTGCCGGCCCGGCTCCGGCCCCGGTGCCGGCCCGGCTCCGGCTCCGGCCCCGGTGCCGGCCCGGCCCCGGTCCCGAGCCGGCTCCGGCCCGGGTTCGGTGAAGCCGCCCGTGAGCGGCGGCCCGGGCGCCGCCCGGGAACGACGGAGCACCCGGCGGGCGGGGTGACCGCTGCACCGGGTGCTGTGCGCCTCAGCGCGGGAGGATCATCCCCAGTCAGAGTCCGGCGGCTGGATCAGCGAGTCGGCAGACGAGACCGTGGCGTCGTTCTGCTGTTCCGCTTCTCCCGTGGCTGCGATTCCCCAATTGGTGCCGGCCGGCGCGTTGGCCGCGACACCACTGAGTCCGATGACCGCGAGGATCGCGAGCAGCACGGCGGAGACGGTTGACCGGATGTTGATCGATATCAAGGCGTTCCTCCCTTGGCCGGCCCGACCCCCGCAGACGATGCGGGCAGCGGGGCCATATCTGCGCCACGGGCCCTGTGGCACGCGATCAAGGCTGTATCGGGTGAGGGCCGCAATCAACCTTCGGGATACTGCGTCCACCCGCAGTTCAGCAAGAGGAAGAGGGATTTGATGACGGAACAGGAAATATCCACCGCCGCCCCGGACACCTCCCGTCTGACCGAGGTGGAACTGCGGACCTACCGCAGGGCGCTGCGCGGGGAGACGCTGCCCGATGACGAGCCCGGCCTCGCCCCGCTCCTCGCGCGCGAGGTCCTGTTAGCGAACACCCACCAACCCGGCACGTACGTCCCCGCCCCCTCCCGCTACCTGGAGACCCAGCTCACCGCGGCCGTCCTGAGGGCCCTTACCGGCGCCACCGAGGCCCTGGCCGGCATCCCCGCCCACGTACGGGAGCTCGAGGCCGAGCAGCAGCGGTACCACCACAGCCCCAGCCCCGTCGGCACGCTCCTGCTGCGCACGGTCCCGGAAGTGAACGCGGAGACCATCCGCACCATCCAGGCCGCCGAGTACGAGATCCTCACCGCGCAGCCCGGCCACCGGAAACCCAAGGTCCTCAAGGGCGCGCTGCCGAGGGACCTGCAGGCGGCCCAGCGCGGGGTGACCGTACGGACGATCTACCGCACCAGCGGGCGCACCAACCCGACGCAGCGGGAGTGGGTCGCCACCATGACGCGCGCCGGCGCGCAGGTGCGCACCCTGGGGGAGGACTTCCTGCGGTTGATCATCGTGGACCGGGCACACGCCTTCTTCGAGGTCTACGGCGAGGACGGCACCGTCCAGCAGGAAGCGGCCTGGTACACCCAGGACCGAGGGGTGTGCGCCTTGCTGGCCGCCCACTTCCGGCAGCAGTGGGACCGGGCCGACCCGTGGGTGCCCGGCGAAGGAGCGGGTGCGCCGGGGACGGACGACGACACCAAGACCTCGAAGCTCCAGCGGACGATCCTGCGGGGCATCGTGGCCGGCCGCAGCCACCGGCAGATCGGCGAGAACCTGGGTCTCAGCGAGCGCACGGTGACGGCCCACGTCTCGAAGATGCGCGAAGCGCTGGGCCTGGAAACGGTGCCCCAGCTGACGTTCTGGTGGGCGACGTCCCCGGAGCGGCTGCTCCCGTGAGGGGTCCGGGACCCGGCCGGGCCGCGGCCGTCGCCCCGTGGCGGGGGGTGTGCTCCGGGGCGCGCCGTCAGCCCGCCGCGAGCAGGACCGTACCCGCGAGGGCCAGGCCCGCGCCGGCGGCCTGGACGCTCCGCAGCCGTTCCTTGAGCACGACGAAGGCGGCGAACGCCGTCACCACGGGGTACAGCGAGGAGATCACGGCGGCCACGGTGACCGGGCCGGCCTGGGCGGCCAGGGAGTAGGTGCCGTTGGCCGCGACGTCGGCCAGGCCCACGAAGGCCAGCGCGGGCGCCATGCTCCACAGCACGCGCGGGCCGGTGCCCTCCGGCAGTGCCGGGACGCCGCGCCTGGTCTGTGCGAACAGGGCGGCGCCGGCGACGGCGACGTTGGTGACGCGCTGGACGAACAGGGCGAGGAACAGCCCGGTCAGGGTGGTGGAGGCCTCCGAGATCAGGGCCATGACCGCGCCGAAGCCGAAGGCGGCGACGAGCGTCAGCACCACCGCCCGCCGCTGGACGGGGGCGCCGCGCAGCTCGGGACCGCCGGCCAGGACGATGCCGACGACGGCCACCGCGATCCCCGCGAACTGGCCGAGGCCGGGCCGCTCGCCCAGTGCCAGCCCCACACCGACCGGTACGACGACGCCGACGGAGCCGAGCGGGGAGACCACGCCCATCGGGCCGAGGGCCAGGGCCTTGTAGAAGGCGATCATCGCCGCCGGTCCGACCAGACCCGCGGCCACCGCGAACCACAGCTGCGGCCCCGCCGCGCTCCAGGCACCGGTGCCGAGGACGAGCGCGCCGAGCACGACGGCCGCGGTGAGCTGCGAGACCACCAGCACGGTGAGCGCGGGTATCCGCCGCGTGAGCAGCCCTCCGCCGAAGTCGGCGAGTCCCCACAGCACGGCTGTGGCCAGGGCGAAGAGGGCAGTCATGGGAGGGGGCCTCGCAGTACAGTGCGGTGGACGGTGGAGTGCAGCATCGAATACACCGCAGGTTAGTTCAGTCTATTGGACTGTGTCATCCAAAATATTGGACGGAATGGTGTCTGACCTCGAAGAGCTCACCCAGGCGCTCGCCCGCAACCTCAAGCGGTGGCGCGGCGAACGGGGCTTCACGCTGGACGCACTGGCCGCCCGCGCGGGAGTCAGCCGCGGCATGATCATCCAGATCGAGCAGGCCCGTACGAACCCCAGCGTCGGCACCACGGTCAAACTGGCCGACGCCCTCGGGGTCAGCATCACCACGCTCCTGGACCACGAGCGCGGGCCCCGGGCCCGCGTCGTGCCGCCGGGGAAGGGGGTGCGCATGTGGTCGAGCCCGGAGGGCAGCGAGGCGCGCATGCTGCTCGGCGACGACCGTCGCGGGCCGGTGGAGATGTGGACCTACCGCCTGGAGCCCGGAGACGGCACGGCCTCCGACCCCCACCCGGCCGGAACCTTCGAGATGCTGCACGTCACGGCCGGGGAGCTGACCCTGGACCTCGGCGAGGACCGGTACGCGGTCCCGGCGGGCGGCGCCGTCTCCTTCGAGGCGGACCTCCCGCACGCCTACCGCAACGAGGGCACCGCCCCGATGGTGATGACCATGGCGGTCTCGATCCCGCCCGTCCCGGGGACCGGTGCCCACCGCGCCCAGTGAGTCAGAGGGCGGGGATCTCGATGGCCGGACAGCGGTCCATGACCATGCCCAGCCCGGCCTCACGGGTGCGTGCGAAGGCGGCCTCGTCGACCACGTTCAGCTGGAACCAGACGGCCTCGGCGCCTGCGGCGACCGCGTCGTCGGCGACCCGGCCGGCCAGCGCGCTGTTCACGAAGACGTCCACCACGTCGACCTTGAACGGGATCGCCTCCAGCGACGGGTACCCCGGCTCGCCGTGCACCGTCTCCGCCTTCGGATGCACCGGCACCACCCGCTTCCCGAACCCCCGCAGCACCTTCGCCACCCCGTAGGCGGCCCGGTCCTCGTTGTTCGACAGGCCCACCACGGCCCAGGTGTCACCGAGCTCGGTGAGGATCTTCCGGATGGTCGCCTGGTCGCCGTACACGCGCGCCGCCTCCTGCTGGGGTCGTTCCACCGGACCGTTCCGCAGGATCAACGGCGGGGACACCTGTCCGATTCCCCGTAGGGTGGAGCGGTGAAGGCAGACCAGTACGTGACGGTGGCCCGTGAAGGGACGCACGAGGCGGAGATCAACCGCTCGCGGTTCCTGTGCTCGATCGCGCCCGCCGCCACCGAGCGGGAGGCGCAGGAGTTCATCGCGCGCGTCCGCAAGGAGCACCCCGCCGCCACGCACAACTGCTACGCCTACGTCATCGGCGCCGACGCCTCCGTCCAGAAGGCCAGCGACGACGGTGAGCCCGGCGGCACCGCCGGCGTGCCCATGCTGCAGATGCTGACCCGGCGCGACATCCGGTACGCGGTCGCCGTGGTCACCCGGTACTACGGCGGCGTGAAGCTCGGGGCCGGCGGGCTCATCCGGGCCTACGGCGGGGTCGTCGGCGAGGCGCTCGACGTCCTCGGCACCGTCACCCGGCACCGGTACCGGCTGGCCACCGTCACCGTCGACCACCAGCGGGCCGGCAAGACCCAGAACGACCTGCGGTCCACCGGCCGCGCCGTGCTGGACGTGCGCTACGGCGAGGCCGTCTCCATCGAGATCGGCCTCCCGGAGGCGGACGTCGAGGCCTTCCGGGCCTGGCTCGCCGACGTCACCGCGGGGACCGCCGGCTTCGAGCTCGGCGGCGAGGCCTACGGCGACGGCTGAACCCGCCGTCCGCCGCGCCCCCGGCCCCCTTGCCGACGCGGCCGGAACACCCTTCGCACGCCGGACCGGCCGCACCGGACGACCCTCCGGAGCTCGCCGGGACCGGCTGCTCCGGGCCACGCGTGAAGCCCGTCGGGGGACGTCGAAGTGGGGAGCGCGCTCCGCTTCGGCGGCCGACCGGCCTCCCTCGGCGGAGGGTGCGTCCCGCTCAGGTCGTACGTCAGCGGGGTGAACCCTCCGCCGCGCGGTGGAGACGGTCCGCCGTAGTGGACGATGCGCGTCTGCCATGTCCACGGCCAGCATGGAGATCATGACGACAGCGCCCGCTCCGCTCTCCGCCGCCTCTGCCGCCCCCGCGCCCGCCTGGGCCCGCCGCGCCGCCCACGCCATCGCCCTGTGCGCCCTCCCGTCCGGTCTGTGGCGCATCGCCATGGCATCCGGTGTCTACGTCGGCTACAGCGACCAGGTCCTGGCCGACGTCTTCGGCATCCCGGGCTGGGGCATCGCGTACGTGGTCGCCCTTTCCGTCATCGCGGAGCTGGCCGCCCTGTTCCCGCTGCTCCTCGTCAGCGACCGCTGGCGGCCACTGCGCCCCCGGACCCTCGCCGCGCTGGCCTGGACCGCCTCGGCCCTCCTGGTCCTGGTGGCACTGTGGCAGCTCGTGGTCGCCCTCACCGTCGAGAGCCAGACGTACATGTCAAGCGGTACGGCACGGACCGTATGGGCCCTCACCTTTGCCCCGCTGTGCGCCATCCCGGTCCTGATGACGGCCGTGACCTGGTCCTACGCCAAGCGGCACCGGGCAGGGGCCCAGGCCCGGCCATGATCTGCCGGACACCGCCCAGCGCGGCGTGTCGCTTCCGGAGGCCTCCCGGTGGCGAGGACATGCCACGGTCCGGATCCCCGCGGACCTCCACGGTCCCCCGACCCCGGATGCCGGTGGCAGACTGAGGTCCGTCATGGATCGGGCGCCGACCGGCCCGGGGCGGTGGGCGCGTACCACGGCGACCCTGCTGGTTCGGTGCTGGTCGGGGAGCCGGAGGAGCGGTAAACGTGCAGGTCGGAGCGGTATCTTGAAGTTTCTGCACACCTCCGACTGGCACCTCGGCCGGTCCTTCCACCGCGTGAACATGCTCGGAGCCCAGTCCGCCTTCGTCGACCACCTCGTCGAAGCCGTCCAGGAGCACCGGGTCGACGCCGTCCTCGTCGCCGGGGACGTCTACGACCGGGCCGTGCCCCCGCTGCCCGCCGTCGAACTCTACGACCGGGCCCTGCACCGGCTCGCCGACCTCGGCGTCCCGACGGTGATGATCTCCGGGAACCACGACTCGGCCCGCCGCCTCGGTGTCGGCGCCGGACTCATCGGCCGGGCCGGGATCCACCTCAGGACGGACCCCGCCGGCTGCGCCGACCCCGTGGTGCTGGCCGACGTACACGGCGACGTGGCCTTCTACGGGCTGCCCTATCTGGAACCGGCACTGGTCAAGGACACCTTCGCCGCCGAGAAGGTCAGCCACGAGGCGGTGCTGGGCGCGGCCATGGACCGGATCCGGGCCGACCTGGCCGGCCGGGCCCCCGGCACCCGCTCCGTGGTCCTCGCCCACGCCTTCGTCACCGGCGGGCAGGCCAGCGACAGCGAGCGCGACATCGCCGTCGGCGGGGTCGAGGCCGTACCCGCCTCCGTCTTCGACGGGGTCGACTACGCGGCCCTCGGCCACCTCCACGGCTGCCAGACGATCAACGAACGCGTCCGCTACTCCGGTTCCCCGCTCGCCTACTCCTTCTCCGAGGCCGCCCACCGCAAGACCATGTGGCTGGTGGACCTCGGCCCGGGCGGGGAGATCACCGCCGAGCGGATCGACACGCCCGTCCCCCGCCCGCTCGCCCGGCTGCGGGGACGGCTCCAGGACCTCCTCGACGACCCCGCGCACACCGCGTACGAGGACTCCTGGATCGAGGCCACCCTCACCGACCCCACCCGGCCGGAAGACCCCATGGCCCGGCTCGCCGCCCGCTTCCCGCACACCCTCAGCCTCGCCTTCGACCCCGAGGACCGCCAGGAGGAGGGCACCGCCTCCTACGCCCAGCGCCTCAAGGGCCGCAGCGACCAGGAGATCGCCGAGGACTTCGTCGCCCACGTACGCGGCGGCGGCACCGCCGACGAGGCCGAGCGGGCCGTGCTGCGCGACGCCTTCGAGGACGTACGCGCCGAAGAGGGCCGTCAGGAGGCCGGCCGATGAGGCTCCACCGGCTCGGGATCACCGCCTTCGGCCCCTTCGCCGAACCCCAGACCATCGACTTCGACGCCCTCTCCGGCGCCGGCATCTTCCTGCTGCACGGCCCCACCGGCGCCGGCAAGACCTCCGTCCTCGACGCCGTCTGCTACGCCCTCTACGGATCCGTCCCAGGCTCCCGCCAGGCCCCCGGCACCACCCTGCGCAGCGACCACGCCGCCCCCGGCACGCCCACCGAGGTCACCCTCGAACTCACCGTCGGCGGACGCCGGCTGGAGATCACCCGGCGTCCCGAACAGGACCGCCCCAAGAAGCGCGGCACCGGCACCACCAGGGACAAGGCCCAGTCCTGGCTCCGCGAGCACACCGGGGGCGGCTGGACCGCCCTGAGCCGCTCCCACCAGGAGATCGGCGAGGAGGTCGAGCAGCTCCTCGGCATGAGCCGCGAACAGTTCTGCCAGGTGGTCCTGCTGCCGCAGGGTGAGTTCGCCCAGTTCCTGCGGGCCGGGGCCGAAGCACGCGGCCGGCTCCTCGGACGGCTCTTCGACACCCGCCGCTTCGCCGCCGTCGAGACCCTCCTCGCCGAGCGCCGCCGCGCCGCCGAGGCCAGGGTGCGGGCCGGCGACGAGAAGGTGCTCGCCGCCGCCCAGCGGCTCGCGCAGGCCGCCGGAGACAGCGCCGACCTGCGCGCCTGGCCGCTGCCCCGCCACCAGCCCGGCGACCCCGGCCTCGCCGAGGCCGTCCGGGCCTGGGCGGCCGTCGCCCGGTGCTCCGCCCGCGAGCGGCTCACCGTCGCCGAGTACGCGCTCGCCGCCGTCGAGGGACGGCACGCCGCCGCCCGGCGCGACGCCGAGGAGGCGCGGGAACTCGACCGGCTCCAGCGCCGCCACGCCGAAACCGCCCGCCGGGCGGCCCTGCTGGCGCAGGCGGCACCGGAGCGCGAGCGGGTACGGGCCCTGCTCGACCGGGCCCGCCGGGGCGCCCTCGTGGCCCCCGCCCTGGAACTGCGCGGAGCCGCGGCCGCCGCCCACCTCACCGCCGCGCACGCGGAAACCGTCGCCCGGGCCGAACTCCCACCGGGCCTCGCCGAAGCCGGCACCGAACAGCTCGCCGCCGTCGAGCAGCGCCTGCGCGAGGACCTCGGCGCGGCCGGCGCCGCCCAGCGGGCCGAACAGCGCAGCGCCGAGATCGGCCGGGAGCGCGCCACGCTGGAGCGGGAGTCCCGGGACGCCGACGAGCGGTACCAGGAGTCCGCCGAGTGGCTCGCCCGCTGGGAGGCCACCCGGGCCGCCCTCCAGGAGCGGGTCGACTCCGCGCAGCAGGCCCTCACCCTCGCCGAGCAGCTCGCGGGGCGGCTGGAGCCCGCCCGGATGCAGCTCACCGCCGCCCGGCGCCGAGACGCCCTCGCCGCCGACGCCGAAGCCGCCGCGGGCGAACTGCTGCGGGCGCGCGAGGAGTCGTCCGCCGCCCGGGAGACCTGGCTGGAGCTCAAGGAGGCCCGGCTGCGGGGCATCGCCGCCGAACTCGCCGGGGCCCTGACCCCGGGGGAACCCTGCACGGTGTGCGGGTCCGCCGAGCACCCCGCGCCGGCCCGCCCCGCGCCCGGGCACGTGGACCGCGCCGCCGAGGACGCCGCCCACGCCCGCTTCGAGCAGGCCGAGGAGCGCAGGGCCGCCGTCGAGCGCCGGCTCGCCGCCGTCCGGGAGGCGCAGGCCGAGGCGGCCTCCGCGGCCGGGGACGCCACCACCGCCGAACTCCTGGACCTCACCGCCGACCTGAGTGCCCGCCACGCCGCCGCCCACGCGGACGCGGCCGCACTGCACACCGCCCGCGAGCGGCTCGCCCGCGCCGAGCGGGAGCACGCCGCCCGCAGCGCCGAACGGCTCGAAGCCGAACGCCGCGCCGCCGCCCGGGCCTCCCGGCGCGAGGCCCTCGACGAGGAGCAGGCCTCCCTCGAAGCCGAACTGGTCCTCGTCCGGGCCGACTCGCCCAGCGTCGCCGCCCGCGCCCGCACCCTCGAGGACCGGATCCGGATGGTGACCACGGCCGCCGCCGCGCTGCGCCGTGCCGAGGCCACCGCCGCCCGGCTGAAGGAGGCCGACGACCAGCTCGCCGACGCCGCTTTCAAGGCCGGTTTCGACACCACCGAGCAGGCGGCCGACGCCGTGCTCCCGGAGTACGAACGCACCGCGCTCCAGCACCGCCTGGACGCCTGGCAGGCCGAGGAGGCGATGCTGGCCGACCGGCGGGCCGAGCGGGACACCGCCGCGGCGGCCGCCCTGCCCCCCGCCGATCCGGCCGCCGCGGCGGCCGCCGAGGAGCGGGCCGCGACCCGGCTGCGCCACGCCGGCTCGGCCGTCGACGCGGCCCGGGTGCGCTGCGCCGAGCTGGACCGGCTCTCGCGCCAGGCGGAGCAGGAGCTGCGCGCGCTGGGCCCGCTGCGCGAGGCGTACGAGCGGGTGGCCCGCCTGGCCGGGCTCACCGCGGGCACCTCCGCGGACAACGAGCGCAAGATGCGCCTGGAGGCGTACGTCCTGGCCGCGCGGCTGGAGCAGGTCGCCGCCGCCGCGACCGTACGGCTCCTGCGCATGTCCGGCGGCCGCTACACCCTCGTGCACTCCGACGCGCGGGCGAGTGGACGCGGGCGTTCCGGCCTCGGGCTGCACGTCCTGGACGCCTGGACCGGCAGCGAGCGCGACACCGCCACCCTTTCGGGCGGCGAGACCTTCTTCGCCTCCCTCGCCCTGGCCCTGGGACTGGCCGACGTGGTCACCGACGAGGCCGGCGGCATGCGTCTGGACACCCTCTTCATCGACGAGGGCTTCGGCAGCCTCGACGACCAGTCCCTGGACGAGGTGCTCGACGTACTGGACTCGCTGCGCGAGCGGGACCGCAGCGTCGGCATCGTCAGCCACGTCGGCGACCTGCGCACCCGGGTCCAGGCCCAGCTGGAGATCGTCAAACAGCGCGGCGGCTCCGTGGTGCGCCACCGCACGGCGGGCGTCACGGACTGAGCGGTCGCCGGGCGAGCGGGGACGAGTACACGATGCTGGTGGTCACCGGGCCGAGCCCGGCGATCCGGCCCGTGACCTCCTCCAGGTGGGCCATCGAACGGGCCGCCACCTTGAGGACGAAGCAGTCGTCCCCGGTCACGTGGTGGGCCTCCAGGATCTCGGAGGTCGCCTCCAGGAAGTCGTGGAACGGCTTGTAGTTGCCGTGGGGATAGCGCAGCCGTACCAGCGCCAGGATGGCCTTGCCCAGCTTCTCGTGGTCGACCACGGCCGTGTAGCCGATGATGATCCCGGCCTCCTCCAGCCGGCGGATCCGCTCGGTGACGGCGCTCGCGGACATCGACACGGCGCGGGCGAGCTCCGTGAAACTGGCGCGGCCGTCCTGTTGGAGGGCCGCGAGGATCCGCCAGTCGGTGGCGTCGGGGGAATAACCGGTCATGGCGCAGGTCTAGCAGGGGAATCCCCGGAGGAACAAGGGAAAGGCAGGGGAAAACCACTTCCCGGCTTGATCAACAGTTCGTAGGTTTTGAGCCATGACGACGACGCAGCCCCAGACCAGCGCCCCCGCCCCCGCGAACCCGGTGCTCCGGGTCCCCCCGGCAAGCCCGGCCGCCGCCGCCGCGTACTTCGCCGCGAGCCTGGCCTTCCACGCGGACGTCTCGGACGTCGCCGCCGCCTTCAAGGCCCACCGCGAGCAGGGCGCCGACCTCGGCTTCCAGCTGATCGACTCCCGCTCCACCCCCTCCTGGGACCAGGCCCACGTACCCGGCGCCATCCACCTCCCCACCGCGCTGATTCCCGAGCAGGCGGAGAAGCTGCTCGACAAGAACGTCCCCGTGGTCACCTACTGCTGGGGCCCGGGCTGCAACGGCGGCACCCGCTCCGCCCTCGCCCTGGCCGAACTGGGCTTCCAGGTCAAGGAGATGCTCGGCGGCATCGAGTACTGGATCCGTGAGGGCTTCGAGGTCGACACCTGGCAGGGCTCGCAGCAGCGCGCCGAGGCCGACCCGCTGACGGCTCCCACCGACTCCGACGACTGCGGCTGCTGAGCCGCACCGACGGCGGCGGGCCGCCCGCCCCCGGAAGGAGCGGGCGGCCGCCGCCGCGCGCGAACCGGCGCCTCAGAGCCGCGAAAGCTCGTCCACCAGGTCGTCCAGGCCCAGCGATCCCTGCGACAGCGCCGCCATGTGCCACTTCTTCAGGTCGAAGGAGTCGCCGTGCGCGGCCCGGGCGTTGTCCCGGCCCAGCAGCCAGGCGCGCTCACCCAGCTTGTAGCCGATGGCCTGCCCCGGCATCGACAGGTAGCGGGTCAGCTCGCTCTCGACGAAGTCCGCCGGCCGGCCGCTGTGCAGGCCGAAGAACTCCTGCGCCAGGCCGACCGTCCAGCGCTCGCCCGGGTGGAACGGCGAATCCGCCGGGATCTCCAGCCCGAGGTGCATGCCGATGTCCACGATCACGCGCGCGGCACGCATCATCTGGCAGTCCAGGTAACCCAGGCGCTGCTCGGCGTCCTTGAGGTAGCCCAGCTCGTCCATCAGCCGCTCCGCGTACAGCGCCCACCCCTCGGCGTTGGCGCTGACGAGCCCGACGCTCGCCTGGTAGCGGGAGAGCTGGTCCGCGACGTGCGTCCACTGCGCGAGCTGGAGGTGGTGCCCCGGAACGCCCTCGTGGTACCAGGTGGAGACCAGGTCGTACACGGGGAAGCGGGTCTGGCCCATGGTCGGCAGCCAGGTGCGGCCCGGGCGGGAGAAGTCCTCGGAGGGATTGGTGTAGTAGGGGGCCGCGGCGCCGCCCGGCGGGGCGATCATCGACTCGACCCGCTTGACCCGCTCGGCGAGTTCGAAGTGGGTGCCGTCGAGGTTCTCGATGGCCTCGTCCATCAGGCCCTGCAGCCAGTCGCGGACCTCCTCGACCCCCTCGATGTGGGTGCCGTGCTCGTCCAGGTGCCGCAGGGCGTCCCACGGGTCGACGCAGCCCGGAAGGATCTTGGCGGCCTCGGTCTTCATCTCGGCGAGCAGCCGGTGGTACTCGGACCAGCCGTAGGCGTACGCCTCGTCCAGGTCCAGGTCCGTCCCGTTGAAGTAGCGCGACCAGCGGGCGTAGCGCTCGCGGCCCACCGGGTCCGGGACGTCCGCGACGGCCGGTACGTACACGTCGCGCATCCAGTCGCGCAGTTCGGCCACGGCGGCCGTCGCACCGGCCGCCGCCCCGTCCAGCTCCGCGCGCAGGGACTCGGGGCCGGCGGCGGCGAACTCCCCGAAGAAGTCCGGGGAACCGTCGCCGTCCTGGCCGGCCCAGGTGGTGAGCTGCTCCACGAAGGTGGCGGCGGGACGCGGGCTGCCGTACAGCCCGCGCTCCAGGCCGAGCGCGAGGCTCTCGCGGTAGCCGGCGAAGCAGGCCGGTACGGCCCGCAGCCGCTCGGCGATCGCGGCCCAGTCCTCCTCGGTGTCGGCCGGGGTGAGGGTGAAGACCTCACGGACGGCGTGCGCGGGGGAGTGGATGTTGCTCACGGCCCGCAGGTCCTCGTCGGCCTCGTGCACCGCGAGTTCGGCGCTCAGCCGCTCGCGCAGCAGCCGGGCGCAGCGGCGCTCCGCGTCGGTGCCGGCGCCGGGCAGCCGCTCGGCGGCGTCCAGCCGGGCGAGGGTGGTGCGCAGGAGCTCGCCGACCGCGGCACGGCCGGCGGGGGAGTAGTCCGGCAGCTTGCCCGAGCTGGCGGCAACGCCCAGGTAGGTGCCCTGGATCGGGTCGAGGGTGATGAGGTCGTCGACGTAGGCGTCGGCGACCTGGCGGGGCAGACGCGCTGCGCTGTCGGTGTGGAGGGTCTCTGACATGCGGACATCTTCGTATGCGCGGGGCCCCCGCGTCATCACCATAGCCGCCCGGCCTCCTGACGGACGGCGGGGCGGCCGGGGACCTACGACCTCCGGTCAGGGCCCGGGGCCGTGCCGCGTTCCGTACGGGGCTCCTCGCGCGGGACTTCGTACGGCAGGCGGGAGACGACCGGGGTGGCGTCCAGTCGCGCGGTGATCACCAAGGTGCCGTCCTCGATCTGGTAGTCGAGGGGCAGCCCGAGGCCGCGCATCGCCGCGACCATCCCCGTGTTGGAGGCCTGGGTGACGGCGTACACGCTGTCGCACCCGGCCTCGACGGCCATCGCGACGAGGCGGCGCAGCAGCTGCGAACCGATGCCCCGGCGCTGCCAGTCGTCCTCGATGAGCAGTGCCACCTCGGTCTCGTCGCCGTCCCACAGCAGGTGGCCGAGGGCGACGAGCCTGCCGGAGGCGGTGGTCGCGGCGAGGGTGCGGCCGAAGCGGGGGCTGAGCAGGTGGCCGAGGTAGCGGTCGGCGTCGGCGACGGGACCGTGGTAGCGCAGGCCGAGGGTGCGCTCGCTGCACCGCTCGTGCATGGCGCGCGCGGCCTCCAGGTCGGAGCCGTCCGCGCGGCGCACGGTGATCTCGTTGCCCTCGGGCAGGGTCAGCACGTCCTGGCTCCGGGGGATCCGCGGCCCGAGGCGGGCGTCGAGCTCCACGAGGGCGCGGGCACGGGCGAACTCGGTCGGGGTGAAGGGCAGATAGGGCCGCTCCACGGTGATCGCGCCGCCCGAGGGGTCGCGCAGCCGCATCACCGTGGACTCCAGGACGCCCTCGACGGGGGCGTCGGCGCCGGCGTTGGGGCGGCCCGAGAGGGTGGTGGCGGGGATCGACTGGATGGTGCAGCGGCCGAGCAGGTGGCGCAGCGCGAGGGGCAGTTCGGCGGCGTCCAGGGCGGTGCGGGTGGCCAGGCCGAGGACCCGCGTGGGGGCGTCCACCAGGTCGTGGGCGTCGGCGCGCTCGATCCAGGTGCTGCGGCCGCCGGCCTGGGAGACGGCCCGGCTCAGACCGGCGGACGGCAGCTCGCGCGGGGAGCGCAGCAGGAACTCGTCGACCGTGCCGCCCTCGGGGAGGGGGTGCGTCTGCAGGGACAGGATGTCGACGCCTTCGCGGGCGAGGGCGGTGCACAACGCGGCCAGGCTGCCGGGTTCGTCGCGCACCGTGGTCCGCATCCGCCACAGCGCCGGGGCGGCGGAGGCCGTCGGCACCGGGGCGGGCGCACCGGGGGCGGCCTTGCGCTCAGGGGGCGGCGCATGACTGTGCCGACGCGCCCACCAGGTGTGGAAGGCCGCCGTGACCAGGAGCGCGACGGCCGATGCGACGAGCAGGACCGGGCCGTCGGGGCCGTGCACGACGAGGTTCGCGATGCCGTCGGCGACCGCGACGGCGCAGAAGAGGGCGGCGAGTTCGACGAGGTCCCGGCGCCAGTGGTGACGATGGGGGCGCTGGGCGTGGAAGGCGGGGTTACGGTCAGTCATGCGGACCACTGTGACCCAGGGGTGTTGCGTGATCACGAACGGTCTGTGACCGACTGGTTAAGTGTCGCTCTGGCCGGTTTCGCCGGGTTTTCCAGCGGATTTCGAACGGCGCGGGGGCCGCGGCGCAGGTGGGAGCGGGCTCGGTGTGTGCCGCCGTCCTGCCGTCGTACCGGTCGCCGCCCAGGGTCATCCGCCCGCCGTCCAGCGCGGGTCGGGACGGCCCGTCACGCCTGTCGGACGCCGCCCGTCAGGCCTGCCGGACACCCGTTACGCCTGGCCGACGAGGCCCGTCATGCCTGCCCCACGCGGCCCGGCTGGAGGGACTTCGTGAAGAGTACGCCGCCTCCTTCGCGCCGCAACCGGACGGTAAGCTCCCCGCTGCCGCCGTCGATCTCGACCTCGCCGTAGTACGGGGGGTTCTCGGCCGGGGACATGTTGGCGACCGGCGCCGACTGGACGAACTCGGTCCGCGCCCCGAAGGTGGCGTCGAGCCGGCCGGCCGGGAAGCCGCCCGCGCCGATCGGCCCGGACACGAACTCCCAGAACGGCGCGAAGTCGGAGAAGGCCGCGCGCTCGGGCGCGTAGTGGTGGGCGGCGGTGTAGTGGACGTCGGCGGTGAGCCAGAGGGTGCCCGTGATGTGCTGGTGCTTGATGTGCCGCAGGAGTTCCGCGATCTGGAGTTCGCGCCCCAGCGGCGCCCCCGGGTCGCCCTGCGCCACCGCCTCGAAGTCCACCGCCCCGTCGGGGACGACGATGCCCAGCGGCATGTCGGCGGCGATCACCTTCCAGGTGGCCCGGGAGCGCGACAGCTCCCGCTTCAGCCAGGCCAGCTGCTCGGCGCCGAGGATGCCGACCGGGTCATCGGTCCGGCGGCCGGGCGAGTTGGCGTCGCGGTGGGTGCGCATGTCCAGCACGAACACGTCAAGCAGCGGGCCGTGCCGCAGCACCCGGTACATGCGCCCCTCGGCCCGCCCGCCCCGCAGGTCCGTGACCGGGAAGTACTCGCCGAAGGCGCGGCGGGCGCGGGCGGCGAGGGTGTCGACGTCCTTGACGGTGTAGCGCGGGTCGTCGAGGAGCTGCCCCGGGTACCAGTTGTTGCGCACCTCGTGGTCGTCCCACTGGGCGACGACGGGGACCTGGGCGTAGAAGTCGCGCAGGTTGCGGTCGAGCAGGTTGTAGCGGAAGTTCCCCCGGAACTCGTCCAGGGTCTGCGCCACCCGGGACTTCTCCTCGGTGGTGACGTTGTGCCAGACGCGGCCGTCGGGCAGCGGCACGGCGGCCTTGATGGGCCCGTCGGCGTAGATGGTGTCCCCGCTGAAGAGGAAGAAGTCGGGGTCCCGCAGGCGCATTTCGCCGAAGACGCGGTACCCGCCCCGTTCGGGGTTGATGCCCCAGCCCTGGCCCGCCAGGTCTCCCGACCACAGGAAGCGCACGTCGTGGCGGCGGGAGACGGGAGCGGTGCGGAAGCTGCCGCGCACCGGCTCGCCGGAGCGGCGGGGGTCGTCGGGGTCGGTGAGCACGACCCGGTAGTGGATCTGCCGGCCGGGCGGCAGGTCGCGCAGGGTGACGGTGCCGGTGTGGTCGGTGGCGGGGCCGAGGTAGGGGCCGTCGTGGCGGCGGACGCCGTAGCGGAACGACTCGCCCGGGGAGGTTTCCACGTACATCCGGGCGGGACGGTCGGAGCGGGTCCAGACGGTGGCCGAGTGGGGGGTGACCTCTCCCGACTGGGTCCCCCAGAGCGCGGCCGGGCGGTCGGCGCGGACGAAGCCGGGGGCGCGGCGGGCGGAGGCCATGGCCGGCGGGGCCGGCGCGGCGGACAGGGCGAGGCCGAGCGGGACGGCGAGGGAACCGCCGAGCAGGGTCCGTCGGGTGTGCGGCATCGGTGCCATGGGGTGCGTCTCCAGGGCCGGCGGGGCGGGCCGGACCAGTGTGCCTTCGCACACGGGACCGACCGCGTCCCCCACGCGAACCGTGGATGAACAACCGTCAGCCGGTCATGGCCGGTGCCCGGCCGCTGCCCGAGTGGTGTCCAGGATGACGCGAGCCACCAGCGCCGGATCGTCGTTCATCGGCACGTGGCCGCAGCCCGGGAGCCGGACGAGCCGGGCCCCCGGGACGGTGTGCTTGGCCCGGACGCCCTGGCGGCGGAGCAGCAGCCGGTCGAGGGTGCCCCAGGCGATCGTGACGGGCAGTCCGGGAACGTCGTCCGTGAACCGTACGGAGCCGCCCGCGGCGAGGGTCCGTTCGAAGCCGGTGGCCCGCCGCAGGGCGAGGGTCTCGGCGACCACCGCCTCCGGGGCGCGCCGCGCGGGGCGGGCGTAGATGGTGCCGGTGAGCGCGGCGCGGCCGGGGCCACTGCGCGAGAGCCGCTCCAGGACCGGCAGGGGCAGCGCCCTGGCCCCGGCGCGCATGGCGCGCAGAGCGCCGAAGGCGTAGCGCCGCTCGGGCTCCGTCCAGAACCCGGCGGGGGACAGGGCGGTGACCGAGCGGGCCAGGCCCCTGCGGCCCATGTCCAGTGCGAGCAGTCCGCCGAGGGAGTTGCCGGCGACGTGCGGGCGCTCGACGCCGAGCGCCGCGCAGAGCGCCCCGAGGGCCGAGGTGATGGTGCCGAGGTCGTACGGGACGCCCGGGGGCAGGGGCGCGGAGTCGCCGAAGCCGGGCAGGTCGACCGCGATGACCTCGTGATCGGCGGCCAGGACGTCGGTCACCGGCTGCCAGGCCCGGAGGTGGTGGCCGATGCCGTGCAGCAGGAGGAGCGGTTCGCCGGCGCCCTTGCGCTCGTGGGCGACGGTGGCGGTGCGGGGGCCCAGCGGCGAATCGATCGTGAAGGAGACCGTGGCTGTCATGCTGCTCCTCGTCGGGGGACGCGTATGAGACAGGCCGTCAGTAATGACCGGTCCATCACTACCGCCCGGTAGGCCCGGGCACAAGCCCGTACGAAATCCCCGCGACGCGGTGGGTGCGGGGCGCAAACATCCTGTGAACGGCTTACTACATATGCCCGGTCTGCCCGGCAAAGCGGCCAGGATTGGTCTTGACCAAGGGGGTACGCCGTCCTATCGTCACGGATAGTGCAGGAACCTTTAATAAACAAGGGCGCGGAACTGCGGCGCGGAAACGCCGCTGGAGCACGGCGATGCCGAGCACGGTGACAGCGGCGGATTGCAGGAGGAGTCAGGGTGGGGACGACGCAGCTCGAATCGGTGCCGGAGCCGAAGTACTGGCACCTGAAGACCGTGCTCAGCGACGCGCTGGACCAGGACTTCGCGGTCGGCGAGGTCCTGCCGAACGAGCGTGAGCTCGCCGCGCGCTTCGGAGTGGCCCGCGCCACCCTGCGACAGGCCCTGGAGCAGCTCGAGCTCGAAGGCCGCCTCCAGCGCCGCCGCGGGGTCGGGACCACCGTCGCCCCGCCGCGCGTGGGCGTCGCCGTCGGCAGCGCGCGGCACGGCTGGCCCGGCGAGGGCACCGAAGGCTGGGAGGCCGTCGACGCGGTCGAGGCCGTCCCCGCCGCCGCCGTCCTGAAGCTCCTCGGAACCGCGGCCGGCGAGGCGGTGCACACCGTGCGCCGGACCCGCGTCACGCAGGGCCAGGCCGTCGCCGCCGAGCTGCTGTACGTGCCCGCGGCCTCCGTGCCCGGGCTCTCCGCCATCGACGCGCCGACCGGCCCCGCCCGGGCGCGGGCCGTCATGAGGGAGCTCCAGCGTCTCTCCCTGGAGGGGCAGGACCGCTCGGTCGAGCTGGGCTCGGCCCGGGCCGACGACGCCAAGGAGCTGGACCGGCTGCCCGGCGCGCCCGTGCTCCTCGTGACCACCCGCTACTTCACCGCCGCGGGCACCGCCGCCGTCTCGGTGGCCACCTACCGCGCCGACACCTGCCGCCTCACCTTCGGCGACTCCGGCGTGGAGATCACGGAGACCCGCGCCGCCTCCTGACGGCGCCGCACGCGCGGAACCCCGGGAGCCCACGGCCCCCGGGGTTTTCCATGCCCGGGGTACCGCCACGAGGCGGGCCCCGCGACGGGACCGGGAGTCACCGGCGGGCGGTGACCGTCTTCTCCACCGCGAACAGCTCTTCCTCCACGTGGTCCAGGGCGAGGCGCAGGGCGCCCGTGGCCACGGCCGCTTCGCCGAGCAGGGACAGCGCCACCCGCGGCGGGCGCAGGCAATAGCGCTCCAGCTCCCGGCGCAAAGGTTCCAGGACCCCGTCCAGACCGGCCGCCCAGCCGCCCACGACCACGAGCTCCGGGTCCATCGCCAGCACCAGCGCCGCCACGTCGTGGACGAGCCGCTGGAGGAACCGGTCCACCGCGGCCACCGCGCGCTCGTCGCCCCGCTTGGCCATCGCGAACACCTCCGCGACCGCCGACTCGTCCAGTGGATGGAGGGGTTCGCCCGTCGTCGACAGCAGCCGCTCGGGGGTGGCTTCACGGCCCAGCAGGTGCAGAGCGCCGATCTCGCCCGCCGCGCCGCCGAAGCCCCGGTGCAGCCTGCCGCCGATCAGCGAGCCGGCGCCCGGGCTGAGCCCGGCCATCACGAACACCATGTCGCCGGTGTCGCGCGCCGCGCCCTTCCAGTGCTCGGCGACGGCCGCCGCGTTGGCGTCGTTCTCCACCTGGACCGGGCAGCGGAACGAACGCCGCAGCCGCTCGCCGAGCGGCAGTCCCGTCCAGCCCGGCAGGGCCGTGCCCAGGCGGACCGTTCCGTCGGCCTCGACGATGCCGGGGCTGCCGACCCCGACCGCCCGCAGGGAGTCACGGGGGATCCCGGCCCGGCGCAGCAGATCGGCGACCGCCGCCCTGACGCGCTCAAGGCGCTCGTCGGCCGAAGCCGTCTCGGAGACTTCCTTGGTGCCCGCTCCGATGACCCGGCCGTCGAGCCCGGACAGCAGCACCGCGATCCGGTGCGAGCCGATCTCGATGCCGAGCAGGTGCCCCGCCTCGGCGCGGAAGCGGAACCTCCTCGCCGGCCGGCCTTGACGGCGCGCGCCTTCCTCGGCGACCGCCTCGACCACCAGGCCGGCGCCGATCAGCCCCTCCACGACCCCCTCGACGGTCGGCCGGGACAGCCCGGTCACCCGCGTGAGGTCGGTGAGGGTGGGCGATCCGGCCGACCGCAGCGCGCGCAGCACCACGGCCGAATTGATGCGCCGGAGCAGAGAGGGATCCCCGCCGGTCAGCTGCCCCAACGTGTGTCCTCCCAGCTAGCGACCCTGTCAGGCGGATCGTACTGCGCCCCCGCCGCGGCGGCGAGAAGCGGCCCCCCTCAGCCGGAACCAGCGCCTTCCCTCAGGCCGGCGAGACGAATCCGGACTCGTACGCCGTGATCACCGCCTGCGTCCGGTCGCGCGCCCCCAGCTTGCCCAGGATCGCGCTGACATGGGACTTGACGGTCTCCGTGCCGACGATCAGCTCGCGGGCGATCTCCACATTGGTCAGCCCCCGCGCCATGAGCCGCAGCACCGACTCCTCGCGCTCCGTCAGCGCGGCCCGCTTGAGGACCGCGCGGGCCTTCTGGTTGCCGTACTCGGCCGCGAGGGCCCGCACGGCCGCCGGGAAGAGCAGGGTCTCGCCCTCGGCTACGAGCCGCACCGCGTGGACGATCTCCGAGGGGCGGGCCCGCTTGAGCAGGAAGCCGTCGGCTCCGGCGCGCAGCGCCTGATAGACGTACTCGTCGTTCTCGAAGGTCGTGACCACGAGGATCTTCGGCGGCGAGTCCACCGACCGCAGGACCGCCTTGGTCGCCTCGATCCCGTCGAGCAGCGGCATCCGTACGTCCATCGCCACCACGTCCGGCCGCAGCCGGCGTACGAGGGGGATGACGGACGCACCGTCCGCGGCCTCACCCACCACCTCGATGTCGGGCTGGGCCTCCAGAATGGCACGCAGACCCGCGCGCACGAAGGGCTCGTCGTCGACGAGCAGTACGGTAACCGGCATCCGGTCAGGGTATTAGCTCCAGCGGGAGCCGCGCGCGCACCCTCCAACCACCCTCGTGGGGACCGGTTTCCGCCGTGCCACCGAGCAGCGCGGCCCGCTCGCGCATCCCCCGCAGCCCGCTGCCGCCACCCGTTATGGCGGCCGGGCGCCCCGACAGCGGGTTCGTCACCTCCAGGTCCAGCAGGTCCGCGGTCATGCCGACCCGCACCCGGATGGGAACGGGGCCGCAGTGGCGCAGCACATTGGTCAGTGCCTCCTGCAGGATCCGGTACCCCTCGCGGGTGACCGGTCCCGGCAACTTTTCCAGCGGGCCCGAAAGTTGCGCGTCGACCGCCGCCCCCGAGGCGCGCGCCGATTCCAGCAGCCGGTCCGCCTCCACGAGGGTCGGCCGCTGCGACGGCGGCTGCGCGGACTCCCGCAGCACCAGCAGGACCCGCTCCAGATCGTCCAGAGCGGCCCGGCCGGTCTCCTCGATCGCGCTGAGCGCCCGGTCGGTGAACTCGGGGTTCCCGGCCGCCCGTGCCGCGCCCGCCTGGACCACCGCCACCGTCAGGGCGTGACCGATGGAGTCGTGCAGTTCGCGCGCGATCCTGGTCCGCTCCAGCAGCCGTTCCGTACGCGCCTCCAGTGCGGTCAGCCGCTCGGAGGCGGACGGCCCCAGCAGGAGCCGGGCGATCGCGGTGATCAGCTCGCCCAGCAGGACCACGACGGCGATGAGCAGGACCAGCGGTACCGGAGCGAGCAGACCCGCGGCCCAGCGCGCCGGGACGAACGGCAGCATGGGGTCGGCCGGGGGGTGCCCGAGCGCGATCGCGGCCAGCTCCACGGTCACGACCGGGAGGCAGACACTGGCGAACATGGCGGCCCCGGAAACCACCAGCCGTATCTCCAGCCACAGCAGGGTGCGCCACCGGTCCGCCCAGCGCGCCGACGGGGCGGCGCTGATCAGGCTCTCGTCACCGGCCCGGTCCTGGGGAGTGAGGAGGAACTGCGCCTGGAGTCCTTCGGCCAGCCGCACCCAGGGCACGAACGCGAACGGTATGACGATCAGCAGGGGCATCCACGGACTGCGCGGGTTGATGAACATCCAGAGGGCAAGCAGCAGCAGCGGGACGCACAAGTGCAGCCAACGCGAGTACGTCACCGGCCGGAACGGGGCACGGAGAAGTCGGGTCATGCCCCCATCGTGGCAGGCGGAGAACCGGTGCCGGCTCCCCCCCCCGGGGGGGAAAGGAACCCCCCCCCGGGGGGGGGGGCGCCGGCAGCGTTTGCTTTCTCTCTACCCCGTGGG
>NZ_JBVHWK010000024.1:82741-127100 GCF_055569445.1 Streptomyces sp. NPDC029122
AGTTCTCCAGGGATCGTCTTCTTTCGGTACACGGCCATTAAGCGAAGCGTGGGCCGGTTCGAGCCATGGGCCGTGCGAGGGCAAAGGGTGCCCCCCCCCCCCCGGGGGGGAGACGCCACCCTCGCATGGGGGAGGGAGCCGCCGGGGCCGGACGGCGAATCTTGAGCCATGAAGCGCATCGAGATCCGCGAACTGACCAAGGACCACGGCACCCACCGGGTCGTGGACCACCTCACCTTCGACGTCCTGCCGGGCAGGGTCACCGGATTCCTGGGGCCCAACGGGGCCGGCAAGTCCACCACCATGCGCCTGATCCTGGGCCTGGACCGGGCGACCGCCGGCACCGCCACGATCGCCGGTAGCCGGTTCACCGATCTGCGGAGCCCGCTGCGGGAGGTCGGGGCCCTGCTCGATCCACAGGCTGCCCACGCGGGACGGCGGGCCCGTGACCACCTCCTCGCCCTCGCCGTCAGCAACGGCATCCCGGCCGCCCGGGTGGACGTGGTCCTCGAGCAGGCCGGCATCGCGGCGGTCGCCCGGCGCCGGATCGGCACCTTCTCACTCGGCATGCGCCAGCGCCTGGGCATAGCCGCCGCCCTGCTGGGAGACCCCGGTGTCCTGCTGCTGGACGAGCCGACCAACGGCCTCGACCCGGAGGGGATCATCTGGATCCGTGAGCTGATGCGCGGCCTCGCCGCCGAGGGGCGCACGGTCTTCGTCTCCAGTCACCTGATGGCCGAGTCCGCCGCGTTCGTCGACCACCTCGTCGTGCTCGGGCAGGGCAGGCTGCTCGCCGACAGCTCGCTGGAGGAGTTCATCGATGCCCGCAGCACGCCCAGGGTGCGGCTGCGGACCCCGGAGCCGGACCGGCTGGCCGCCGCCCTGGCCCGCGAGGGCCTGCTCATGGCCGCCGCCGAGGAAGGACGCTGGACCGTCGACGGCATACGGGCCGAGCTGGTCGGGGCCCTCGCCGCCCGGGAGGGCATCGCCGTACTGGAACTCGCCGACGAGCGCGCCTCGCTGGAGCAGGCCTACCTCGAACTGACCGCCAGCCGCACCCCCTTCTCCGCCACCGCCGCCTGAACCCGATGGGAGCCACTGCCATGACCGCCGCCCTGCCCACCGTCCCCGTCCTGCACTCGGAATGGATCAAGATACGTTCCGCCCGCGCGGTCCTCGGATCGCTGATGGCCGTCTTCGCGGCCACCGCCGGCATCACGGTGCTCACCGCCGCCGCGATCGGGAAGTCCGAGCCCGGAGCGTTGGGGGAGGACCGGCTGCTCGGGGCCTTCTTCGGGATCAACTTCGGTCAGATAGCGGCCATAGCCTTCGGTGCGACCGCCTTCGCCGGGGAGTTCCGCAACGGCGCCCTGCGGGTCTCGCTCACCGCGGTGCCCAACAGGACCAGGCTGTACCTGTCCAAGGCCGCCGCCGTGGCCGGACTCGCCTTCCTGGTCGGACAGGTCACCGGCCTCGTCACCTTCGTGGCCGGGCAGGCCCTCATGGGGGAGTACGCCCTGTCCCTGGGCGACCCCGGGACGGTGCGCGCCGTCTTCGGCAGCGGGGTCTACCTCACCCTGATCGCCCTGCTGGCGGCAGGTCTCACCGCCCTGGTACGAAGCGGCACCCTGGTGATGAGCCTGCTCATACCCTTCCTGCTCATCGTGCCCTTCGTGGTGGGTCAGGTCGTGGGCGGGGCCATGCAGTTCATGCCGGACCGGGCGGGCCAGGCGGTGATGCGCACGCACGCCGAGGGCGCGCTCGGGCCCTGGAGCGGCCTCGCGGTGGCCGCGTTGTGGGCGCTCGCGGCCCTGGCGGCGGGCTGGGTGGCCGTACGGCGTCGCGACGCGTGACGCCGGGCCAGTTGTCAGTGGTGCGCCGGATACTGACGGCATGACCACGGCAGACCATCTCGACACGATCGACCGGCTCCGGGCGCGGGAATTCCCGTCCGAGCCGGCCGTGCGAGGCGAACGGAGCAGCGGCCCCGGTTACCACCTGGTCCAGCTCAGTCGCACGCGGGATTTCTGGGACGACGACGGATCCGGCTGGGAGGAGGCCGAGGAACAGATCAGCGCCGAGTACGGGGCGCTCGCCCAAGCCGTGAACGACCGGTGGGGACAGCCACAGGTCTTCGCCCTGGCGTCGACGCTCGACCGGGTGCTCGACGGGGAGGAGATACCGGACCCGTGGCTGGAGCTGTGCAACATCACCGACCACGTGCACTTGTGGCGGGTCGAGGACCGGTGGCTCGTGGTGTGCGTGGCCCAGTGGGACAAGGAGTTCCCGTTCCTGCTGATGGCCGGGGTGACCGTGGTCGACCCGCCGTAGCGCAGGGGGCGGCTCAGGAGCCGTCCGGTGCCTGGGCGGCCATGCGCAGGCGGGCGTACTCCTCGGCCATGGACTCCGCGGTCCAGTGGGCGTTCAGGCCGCTGGGGTTGGGCAGGGCCCAGATCCGGGTGGCGCCGATGGTGCGGTCCTGGGGACCTATCCGGGCCTTCCGCTCACCGAATGCGGTGCGGTAGGCGGTGACGCCGACGACGGCCAGCCACTGGGGGCGCAGCCGCTCCACCTTCGCGGTCAGGATCCTGCCGCCCTCGCGGAACTCCTCCGCCGTCAGCTCGTCGGCGCGGGCGGTGGCCCGGGCGACGACGTTGGTGATGCCCAGGCGGTAGGACAGCAGCTCCTCCTGCTCCTCGGGGGCGAGCCTTCGGGGGGTGAAGCCCGACAGGTGCAGGACCGGCCAGAAGCGATTGCCCGGGCGGGCGAAGTGGTGGCCCGTCGCGGCGGAGAGGAGACCCGGATTGATTCCGCAGAAGAGTACGCGCAGACCGCCCGCGACCACGTCCGGGAGGACGCGGCCGCGGGCGGCTTCGAGCTCGTCGGGGGTCAGAGGATCGACCCCGGAGCGTAACCGGCAGCCTCCGGGTGCTCCTTGGCGATGGCCTCGATACGGGAGACCACGGCGGCCACCTGGTCACCCGCGGCGCCCGTGAAGGACAGCTTGTCCGCCATGAGGGCGTCGAGCTGCGCACGGTCCAGCGGCATCCGCTCGTCGGCCGCCAGCTTGGCCAGCAGCTCGTTGCGCTCGGCGCCCTGCTCGCGCATGGCCAGGGCGGAGGCGACGGCGTGCTCCTTGATGACCTCGTGCGCGGCCTCCCGGCCCACACCGGCCCGCACCGCGCCCATCAGCACCTTGGTGGTGGCGAGGAAGGGCAGGTAGCGGTCCAGCTCCCGGGCCACGACGGCCGGGAAGGCACCGAACTCGTCGAGGACCGTCAGGAAGGTCTCCAGCAGGCCGTCGAAGGCGAAGAACGCGTCGGGCAGGGCGACCCGGCGTACGACGGAGCAGGAGACGTCGCCCTCGTTCCACTGGTCGCCTGCCAGCTCGGCCGTCATCGAGGCGTAGCCGCGCAGGATGACCATCAGGCCGTTCACACGCTCGCAGGAGCGGGTGTTCATCTTGTGCGGCATCGCGGAGGAGCCGACCTGGCCGGGCTTGAAGCCCTCGGTGACCAGCTCGTGGCCGGCCATCAGGCGGATCGTCTTCGCGATCGACGAGGGGGCGGCGGCCAGCTGCACCAGGGCGGAGACCACGTCGTAGTCGAGCGAGCGCGGGTAGACCTGGCCGACGGAGGTGAAGGCCTGGGCGAAGCCGAGGTGGGCGGCGATGCGCTGCTCCAGGTCGGCCAGCTTGGCGGCGTCGCCGCCGAGCAGGTCGAGCATGTCCTGCGCGGTGCCGACCGGGCCCTTGATCCCGCGCAGCGGGTAGCGCCGGAGGAGGTCCTCCAGGCGGTCGTAGGCGACGAGCAGCTCGTCGGCGGCGGTCGCGAAGCGCTTGCCCAGGGTGGTCGCCTGCGCGGCCACGTTGTGGGAGCGGCCGGCCATGACCAGCTCGGCGTGTTCGCCGGCGAGCTTGCCGAGGCGCGCCAGGACGGCGACCGTGCGGTCGCGGACCAGCTCGAGCGAGAGCCGGATCTGCAGCTGCTCGACGTTCTCGGTGAGGTCGCGGGAGGTCATGCCCTTGTGCACGTGCTCGTGACCGGCGAGGGCGTTGAACTCCTCGATCCGGGCCTTCACGTCGTGCCGGGTGACCTTCTCGCGCTCGGCGATGGAGGCGAGGTCGACCGTCTCCAGGACACGCTCGTAGTCGGCGAGGGCGGCGTCGGGGACCTCGATGCCGAGGTCCTTCTGGGCGCGCAGCACGGCGAGCCACAGCCGCCGCTCCAGCGTGACCTTGTACTCGGGGGACCACAGGACGGCGAGCTCCGCGGAGGCGTAGCGGCCGGCCAGGACATTGGGGATGCGGGGCTTGGCAGTCACGTGTAGGGATTCTACTTGGGCCGTGGCTGTGCGTTTGCGCAGGTAGGGACAGGCCCGGCGATTGTGGCTTGCTACGAGGGAGGCGGGGTCCCGTACGGCAGCAGCTCCGGGCGCTTGGCGGGGCGGCCGTCCCCCGAGGAGCGGCCCGTCAGCCGGCGGCCGATCCAGGGGAACAGGTGCTGCCGGGCGAAACGCAGGTCCTCGGCCCGGCGCACCGGCCAGCCCGGGGGAGCCGCTGGAGCCAGTGGCGCCCGCCAGTCCTCCTCGGCGGGCAGCCCCAGAGTCTGCCAGACGGCCTCCGCCACCCTGCGGTGGCCCTCCGGCGTCAGGTGCAGCCGGTCGACGTCCCACAGGCGCGGGTCCCCGAGCACGGGGGCCCCGTACAGGTCCACCAGCAGTGCCCCGTGCCGTGCGGCGAGCTCTTCGAGGATGCCGAAGAGCTCTTCCATGCGCGGCCGGAAGCGTTCCATCACTGGGCCGTTGCGGCCGGGCGAGCGCATCAGCACCAGCTGCCCGCAGGACGGCGCCAGGAGTTCCACGGCGCTCTCCAGATGAGCCCGTACCCGCCCCATGTCCACCTTGGGGCGCAGCGTGTCGTTGAGCCCGCCCACCAGGGCCACCACGTCCGCGCCCATCGCGGCGGCGGCCGGCGCCTGCTCCTCGGTGATCTGGCCGATCAGCTTTCCGCGCACCGCCAGGTTCGCGTAGCGGAAGCCCGGCTCGCGGGCGGCGAGCCGGGCGGCCAGCAGGTCGGCCCACCCCCGGTAGGAGCCGTCCGGAAGCAGGTCGGACATCCCCTCGGTGAAGGAGTCGCCGACAGCGACGAAACTGGTGTATGACGCATTGATCTCCATGGCGGAGCGATGCTACCGCGCGGTAGGGGGCCCCGCCTAGGCGGAGGCGGGCCGCCCGAAGAGCTCCCGCAGCACGTCCTCCATCGTCACCAGCCCCGCCAGGGCACCGTCCGTCCCGAGGACCGCCGCGAGGTGCGTACGGCTGCGCCGCATGGCGGTCAGTACGTCGTCCAGCGGGGTCTCCGCCCGCACCTGCGCGATGGGGCGCAGCGCGGACAGCGGGAACGGATCGTCCCGTTCCAGCACGTCCAGCGCGTCCTTGACGTGCAGGTATCCGAGGATGCGCTGCCGGGCGTCGACCACCGGGAAGCGGGAGTACCCCGACTCGGCGGACAGGGCTTCCAGAGCGGCCGCGGAGATGCCCTGCCGGGCCGTGACGACGCGGTGCGCGGGCAGCACCACATCGGCGACGGGGCGGCGGCCCAGTTCGAGGGCGTCGTGCAGCCGCTCGCTCGCCCGGTCGTCGATGAGCCCCGCGTCACTGGAGTCCTTGACCATCCGGGCCAGCTCGTCGTCCGAGAACGTCGCCGTGACCTCGTCCTTCACCTCCACGCGCAGCAGCCGCAGCAGGGCGTTGGCGAAGGCGTTCACCGCGAAGATCACCGGCTTCAGCGCCCGGGTCAGGGCCACCAGCGGCGGCCCCAGCGCCAGCGCGGTGCGCACCGGCTCGGCCAGCGCCACGTTCTTCGGCACCATCTCTCCGAAGAGCATGTGCAGATAGGTGGCCAGCGCCAGCGCCACCACGAAGGAGATCGCGTGCGTCACCCCGGACGGCACGCCGACGGCGTCGAGCAGCGGGCTAAGCAGGTGCGCGATGGCCGGCTCGGCCACCACGCCCAGCACCAGGGTGCACAGGGTGATGCCGAGCTGGGCCGCCGCCATCAGGGCCGAGACGTGCTCCAGCCCCCACAGCACCGCGCGGGCCCGCCGGTCGCCCTGCTCGGCGTACGGTTCGATCTGGCTGCGCCGGACCGAGATCAGCGCGAACTCCGCGCCGACGAAGAAGGCGTTGACGACCAGTGTCGCCAGGCCGATCAGCAGCTGGACCGCGGTCATCGGGTCTCCTCCGGGCTCTCGTCGCCGACGGGGCCGGCCGGCGCGTGCAGCAGCACGCGCGCGGCCCGGCGACCGCCGGCGTCGACCACGTCCAGCCGCCAGCCGTCCAGCTCCAGGGTGTCGCCGACGGCCGGGATCCGGCCCAGTTCGGTCGCTATCAGCCCGGCCAGGGTCTCGTACGGCCCCTCGGGCACCCGCAGCCCGATCCGCTGGAGCTGATCGGTGCGCGCGGCGCCGTCGGCCGAGTACAGGGTGCGTCCCGTCCCGTCCGTGCCGGCCGGGGCCAGGTCGGGGGTCTCGTGGGGGTCGTGCTCGTCGCGCACCTCGCCGACGACCTCCTCGACGATGTCCTCGAGCGTGGCCACTCCGGCCGTGCCCCCGTACTCGTCGATCACCACGGCCATCGTCTGCTTGCCGGACAGCCGGTCCAGCAGCCGGTCCACGGTCAGTGACTCCGGTACGAGGAGCGGCTCGCGCAGCAGCTCCGACACCGGATGGCGGTGCCGCTCCGCGGCGGGCAGGGCCAGTACGTCCTTGATGTGGACGACGCCGACCACGGTGTCGAGGCTGCCCCGGTAGACGGGGAAGCGCGACAGTCCGGTGGCCATGGTCGCGTTGGCCACGTCCTCCGCGGTGGTGCGCACGTCGAGGGCCGTGACCTGGACGCGCGGGGTCATCACGTTCTCCGCGGTCAGGTCGGCGAGGTTCAGGGTCCGCACGAACAGCTCGGCGGTGTCCTTCTCCAGCGCGCCCGCCTTGGCGGAGTGCCGCGCCAGGGCCACCAGCTCCTGCGGACTCCGGGCGGAGGCCAGCTCCTCGGCGGGCTCCATGCCGAGCCGCCGGACCATGTGGTTGGCGGTGGTGTTCAAGTGGCTGATCAGCGGCTTGAACGCCCGGGAGAAGACGCGCTGCATGGTCGCCACGCGCTTGGCGATCGCGAGCGGCGAGGAGATCGCCCAGTTCTTCGGGACCAGTTCGCCGACGACCATCAGGACGACCGTCGACAGGCCGGTGGCCAGGACCAGTGCGGTGGAGGACGCGGCGGCGGCCGACAGGCCCATGTCCTCGAACGGTCCCGTGAGCAGGGCGGCGATCGAGGGCTTGGAGATCATGCCGATGACCAGGCCGGTCACGGTGATGCCGAGCTGGGCGCCGGAGAGCTGGAAGGTGAGGGTGCGGACCGCGGCCAGGGCGCTGTCGGCCCCGCGCTCGCCCCGCTCGACGGCCCGTTCCAGCTCGCTGCGCTCGATGGTCGTCAGCGAGAACTCGGCCGCGACGAAGGCTCCACAGGCGAGACAGAGCAGAAGGGCCACGACGAGCAGGAGTACCTCGGTCATCGGTCGTTCACCTCCGTCCCATGATCGGTCAGGAGGGGAGGCGCCGCGCGATGTCGCGCACCGCGATGTCGGGGACTGGGAGGCTCGCCCATGGGCGGAGGCTCACACCTTTCGTCTTCGATCGGGGAAACCGTCCGTCACATGGTAAAGGAAGGGCAAAGGTAACGGCTCGTCCTCCGGGGCGAGCGGGCGCGGGTGATGGGATCCCGGGATGAACGATCTTCACATCGCCCCCGCGGCGGCCGGGGACCTGCCCGCCGTGCTGGACTTCTGGAAGGGCGCGGCCAAGGGCGCGAGCATCAGCGACGACCTGGCCGGAGTCGAGCGGCTGTACGAACGGGACCCCGGGGCGCTGCTGCTCGCCCGGCGCGGCGGCGAGCTCGTCGGCACCGTGATCGCCGGCTTCGACGGCTGGCGCTGCCACCTGTACAGGCTCGCCGTGCACCCCGGCCACCGCCGGCAGGGGATCGCCTCCGCGCTGCTGGCCGCCGCCGAGGAGCGGTTCGCGGCTCTGGGCGGCAGGCGCGCCGACGCGATGGTGCTCGACGGGAACGGGCAGGCGCACGGGGCCTGGCGGGCGGCCGGCTACGGGCCCGAGGACATCTGGACCCGCTGGGTCAAGCCGCTCACCGCCTGACCCGCGTTCTGCCCGGCGCTCCCGGTCAGTCGTCCAGCCGGCGGGCCGAGCCGATGACGCAGTACGAGGTGGGCAGGGCCGGACCGCGTTCGGGCAGGCGGAAGGAGCGGTGCGAGACGATCCGGAAGCCGGCGGCCTCCACCGCGGCGAGCGGGTCGCGGGCCGTGTGGCAGCCGCCGAACAGGCGGGGCCACACCGTCCGGTCGAGCGCCCGCTGGACGGCGGCCATGCCCGGCCCGGGAGCCAGCCCGTGTTCCAGGAACCGCAGCTCGGCGCCAGGGCGGAGCACCCGGTGCAGTTCGGCGAGGGCGCGCGGCAGGTTGCGTACGGTGCACAGCACCAGGGAGGCGACCGCGGCGTCGAAGGCCTCGCTCTTGACCGGGAGCGCCTCGGCGACACCCGGTACGAGGTCCACGGGGACCTCGGCGCGCAGCGCGGCCGCCGCGGCGAGCCGGCGCAGGGTGCGCTCCGGTTCGATGGCGACGACCTCGGAGACGGCGGAGGGGTAGTGCGCGAAGTTCAGGCCGTTGCCGGCGCCGATCTCGATGACCCGGCCGGACACCCCCTCCAGGAGCTCGCGGCGCAGGGCACCGATTCCGGCGCGGGTCTCGGCGGCGGTGCTGGCGCGGGCGTAGAACCGGGCGAAGAACGGGTGGTGGACCGGATCGGGGGCGGCGGTGGGCATGGCGGGCCTCCGGGCGCGGATCGGCGGCGGACGGACGACACGGCTGCGCGTGCCCTCCCGGGCTGTTCCCCGCCGGGGACCGTCCCGAAACCGGTGCCGTCCGTGCGGTGCGGGCCATAATCGGCACTCCGGACCCGTACGTGAAGCGGCACCCACATGAGGAGAGCGGACCTTGACATCCCGTACGTCCCCCGCCCGGGGCACGGCCGCCGCCCTGCTCACCGCCGCCGCGGTGTTCCTGCCGGCCGGCTGCGGCTCCGCCCCCACCCCCGCCCCCACTCCCCGGGCCGAGGCGTCCGCGGCCGACCCCCGGGCCGCCTTCCTCGCGGAAGTGGCCGCGCGCTGCGCCACGGCCACGGCCTCGCCCACCCCCACGGCGGCCGCGAGCGAGGCCGCCCCGCCGGATCCGGAGTCGCGCAAGTACGCCGAGAACCACGCGTACCGGCAGCAGACGCGGCTGACCCCCGCCGCCCGCTGCCGTGGGGAGGCCCACGCGGCCCGGATCAGGGCGGAGCTGGCCGCCGCACCCGCGGCGAACCCCGCCGAACTGACCGCGCTGCTGCGCGGTCTGGGCTACCCCGTCGCCGGCGGTGACGTGTACGAGGGCAGCACCGCCGAAGGCCCCGGCTTCGCGCTGCTGGTGCCCGGCACCGGCCCCTGCGTATCGGGGCGGGCCGCCGCCCCCGCCCGCGTCGAGGTCCACGGCGTGTACCTGGAGGGCGGCTGCCGGGAACCGGCGGGGGGCCACTGACCCCCCGCCGTCAGCGCCGCGTCAGGCGGGCCACTCGGCGAGGAAGGACCCCGCCGTCCAGGTGCCGTCCAGCGGCGCCGCCAGCCACCCCGGCGCGGCCGCGCGGAAGGCGGAGGGCGCCAGCCCCCCGGCGCCCTCCGGTACGGCCCCCAGCAGCGGGAGCCCGGACTTGGGCAAGTCGGCGAGGTTGCACCGCGAGGCCAGGTCGGGCGCGGAGGGCCAGCTGCCGACGACCACCCCGAGCGGGCTGATCGCCCGGGCCGCCAGCGCCTGCGCCGTCAGGTCGGTGGTGTTCAGCGTGCCGAGCCCCGCGGCGGCCACGACCAGCACCGGGGCCGCCATCAGCCGCGCCGCGTCCGCCAGGGTGTGGCCGTACTCGTCGAAGCGCACGAGCAGCCCGCCGGCGCCCTCCACCAGCACCAGGTCGTGCTCGGCGGCCAGCCGTGCGGCCGCCTCCGCGATCTCCGCCGGGGTCAGGGTGGGCAGGCCGGAGCGCCGCGCGGCGGTGTCCGGGGCCAGGGGCTCGGGGTAGCGGGCCAGTTCCAGCGCGGTCACGGCCGGGCCGGCGAGGCGTACGACCTCGGCCGCGTCCCCCGGCTCGTCCGGGCCGACCCCGGTCTGGGCGGGCTTGAGCACGGCCACCGAGCGGCCGGCGGCCAGGGCGGCGGCCGCGATCGCCGCGGTGACCACCGTCTTGCCGATCTCCGTGCCGGTACCGGACACGACGACTACGGACATCTCAGCCTTCCTGCGCCGCTGCGACGGCCGCGCGGCAGATCCGGGCCACATCGGCGTCGCCGGTGACGAACGGGGGCATGGTGTAGATCAGGTCGCGGAACGGGCGCAGCCAGACGCCCTCCCGGACCGAGGCCCGGGTGGCGGCCCACACGTCGACCGGGTGGTCGAGCTGGATCACGCCGATCGCGCCGAGCACCCGCACGTCCCGGACCCCGGGCAGCGCGGAGGCCGCCGCGAGGCCCTCGCGCAGGCCCGCCTCGATCCGCTTGACCTCGCCCGCCCAGTCCTGCCCGAGCAGCAGGTCGACGGAGGCGAGCGCCACCGCCGTGGCGAGCGGGTTGCCCATGAAGGTCGGCCCGTGCGCCAGGACCGGGACCTCGCCCTGAGATATCCCGTCGGCGATCCGCCCGGTGCACAGGGTGGCCGCCAGCGTGAGGTAGCCGCCGGTCAGGGACTTGCCGAGGCACATCACGTCCGGGGTGATGCCCGCGTGGTCGGCGGCGAAGAGCGCGCCGGTGCGTCCGAAGCCCGTCGCGATCTCGTCCAGGATCAGCAGCACCCCGTACTCGTCGCACAGCTCGCGCAGCACCCGCAGGTATCCCGGGTGGTGGAAGCGCATGCCGCCCGCGCCCTGGACCACCGGCTCCACGATCACCGCGGCCAGCTCGTCGGCGTGCGCGGCGATCAGGGAGCGCAGGTGGGCGGTGTACGCCGGGTCCACGGGGGTGTCGAAGCCGCCGGGCGGGGCGTCGGCGAACACCTGCCGGGGCAGGTGGCCCTGCCACAGTTCGTGCATGCCGCCGTCGGGGTCGCACACGGCCATCGGCTGCCAGGTGTCGCCGTGGTAGCCGCCGCGCCAGGTCAGCAGCCGGGTCTTGCCGGTGCGGCCCAGCGAACGCCAGTACTGCAGGCACATCTTGACGGCCACCTCGACGGACACCGAGCCGGAGTCGCAGAGGAAGACGTGCTCCAGACCGGCGGGGGTGATCTCCACCAGCCGCGCGGCCAGCCGGACGGCGGGCTCGTGGGTGAGCCCGCCGAACATCACGTGCGACATCCGGCCCAGCTGGGCGGTCGCCGCCTCGTTCAACACCGGGTGGTTGTAGCCGTGGATCGCCGACCACCAGGAGGACATGCCGTCGACCAGCTCCTCCTGCCCCTGGGCGGGGGAGGCGAGCCGCAGCCGGACCCCCGAGGCGGAGGAGACCACCAGGGTCTCCTGCCGCCCGGGCATCGGTCCGTACGGGTGCCAGACGTGCTGCCGGTCCAGGGCGAGCAGGTCCGCCGTGGCCGAGGCGGGGTCGAGCGGGTCGTGCAGCGGGAACCGGTCACGCATTGGGGGCGATGTCCGTCCCCGCGCCCCGGCGGCGTACCGCCACCAGGTCCGAACGGACCTCTCCCGCCTCCGCCTGGACGGGCACCGGCGTCTCCTCGGCGTGTCCGGAGCAGCCGCCGCAGGCGGAACCGCAGCCGGGGGCCTCGGCGTCGGCCGGCCCGCAGCCGCCGGAGCCCGCCGCCGATCCGCACGCGCCGCCCGCCCGGGCGGCGGCCGCCGCCGCGTCGGCGCGGTGCGCGGGAAGGGTGGTCGTACCGGCGCCCTCCACCTCGAAGCCGGCGTCCGCGATCATGTCGAGGTCGGCCTGCCCCGCCTGGCCCTCACTGGTCAGGTAGTCGCCGAGGAAGATCGAGTTCGCCACGTGCAGCGCGAGCGGCTGCATCGAGCGCAGGTGCACCTCGCGGCCGCCCGCGATGCGGACCTCCACGTCGGGGCAGACGAAGCGGACCATCGCGAGGATCCGCAGGCAGCGCTGCGGGGTGAGGTTCCACTCCTTGGCGAGCGGGGTGCCCTCGAAGGGGATCAGGAAGTTGACCGGCACCGAGTCGGAGTCCAGCTCGCGCAGCGCGTAGACCACGTCGACCAGGTCCTCGTCGCTCTCGCCCATGCCCGCGATCAGACCCGAGCACGCGGACAGGCCCGCCGCGTGCGCCTTCTGCACCGTGTCGACCCGGTCGGCGTAGGTGTGGGTCTTGGTGATGCCGCCGTACGTGGCCTCGGACGTGTTGAGGTTGTGGTTGTAGGCATCCGCACCCGCGTCGCGGAGCTTCTCGGCCTGGCCGTCGGAGAGCAGCCCCAGACAGGCGCAGACCTCGACGCCCTCGTTCTGCTCCTTGATGGCGGCGATCGTCTCGCCGACGCGGGCCACGTCGCGGTCGGTCGGACCGCGTCCGCTGGCCACGAGGCAGACCCGCTTGGCGCCGCCGGCGACGCCCGCCGCGGCCGCCTGGGAGGCCTCGTCGGGCTTCAGCCAGGTGTACTTGAGGATCTCGGCCTTCGACCCCAGGCGCTGGGAGCAGTACGAGCAGTCCTCGGGGCAGAGCCCCGACTTCAGGTTGACCAGGTAGTTCAGCTTGACGCGGCGCCCGAACCACTGGCGGCGCACCTTGCCGGCAGCGGCCACCACGTCGAGCAGTTCGTCGTCGGAGGTCGCCAGAACGGCCAGCGCCTCTTCGCGGGTCGGCAGCTCGCGCCGCAGTCCCTTTTCCACCAGGGTGTTCAGCAGGTCCATGCGCCCGATCCTGTCCCACGCGACCACTCCCGGCCAAGGAGAGATCGGACAACATGGCCGGAAGGGAGTGTGTGGATCGCCACACCAGCCCCTCCGGCCACGGCGGATAGGGTCGAGCCGATCTGTCGACTGCCGACAAAACGCGAGACACATCGCGAGACGCGACGCGAGGACCGCCGATGACCCAGCACACCCCGCAACCCGAGGACGTCTTCGCCTGGATCGACGGCGCGGAGCGCGTCCGCGAGCAGGCGGGGCTGGTGCGGACCCTGCGGCCGAGGCCCGCCTCCTCGCCCCTGCTGGACCTGGCGAGCAACGACTACCTGGGCCTGTCCCGGCACCCCGAGACCGTACGCGGGGCCTGCGAGGCGGCCGAGCGCTGGGGGGCCGGTGCGACCGGCTCGCGCCTGGTCACCGGCACGACCGAGCTGCACGCCGAACTGGAGCGGGAACTCGCCGCGTTCGCGGGCTTCGAATCCGCCCTGGTGCTTTCGTCCGGATACGCTGCGAATCTGGCCGCGGTGACCGCGCTCAGCGGCCGGGGCACGCTCGTCGTCTCCGACGCCGGCAACCACGCCTCGATCGTCGACGGCTGCCGGCTCTCGCGGGCCGAGGTGGCGGTCACCCCGCACGGCGACGCCGAGACCGCCCGCAAGACCCTGACCGGCCACGAGGGCCGCGCCCTGCTGGTGAGCGACTCGGTGTTCTCCGTCGACGGGGACGCCGCCCCGCTCGCCGCCTACTACGCGGCCTGCCGGGCGGAGGGCGCGGCCCTGGTCGTGGACGACGCGCACGGACTGGGCGTGCTGGGCGAAGGCGGCCGCGGTGCGCTGCACGCCGCCGGGCTCGCGGGAGCGCCGGGGGTGGTCGCCACGATGACCCTCTCGAAGTCGCTCGGCAGCCAGGGCGGCGCGGTCCTGGGGCCGGCCAAGGTCATCCGGCACCTGGTCAACACGGCCCGCGCCTTCATCTTCGACACCGGGCTGGCCCCGGCCGCCGCCGGCGCGGCGCTGGCGGGCCTGCGGCTGCTGCGCCGGGAGCCGGAGCGCGCGGTTCGGGTCCGGGAGGTGGCCGCCGAGCTGTACGGGCGGCTCACCGCGTCCGGCCTGACCGCGGCCCGGCCGGACGCGGCCGTGGTGTCGGTTCGGGCCCCGTCGGCTTCGGCGGCACTGCGCTGGGCCGCCGACTGCCGCGAGGCAGGTCTGTCCGTGGGGTGCTTCCGTCCGCCGTCGGTTCCGGACGGCATCTCCCGGCTGCGGCTGACGGCTCGGGCGGATCTCACGGGGGAAGAGATCAGCCGGGCCGTCGGCACGGTCCTCGCGACCGCTCCGGCCGGAGCCACGGACCGCTAGGGCGTCACGTCACGCGTGCACGTCCGCCCGTACGGAGGCGAGGAAGCCGTCCCAGGCCGGCCCGGTGAAGAGCACGGCCGGGCCGTCCGTCCGCTTGGAGTCGCGGACGGCCAGCAGACCGCCGGTCAGGGCGGCCGCTTCCACGCAGTTGTTCATTCCGGTGCTGCGGCTGCTCCGCCGCCACCGCGCGCTGTTCAGAAGTCCGCTGGTGGATAAGGGGGTTGCGGACACGGGGGTGCCTCCTTACGCGTCGTCAGCGATTGAGCTGATGAGATCCGACGAGTCACGGGGCGGTAGGGCGTGCGCCTGGATGGTACGGAACGCGGCGCTGTACGCCTCAAGGTCTTCCTTCCGCTCCAGATAGAGGCTACTCGTCAAATGGTCGAGCACCACCACATCCAGATCGGCGATGTTCGGAAATGAGAAAATGACGAAGGGTCCGGTCAGGCCGAGATGACCCCCCACGGTGAACGGCAGCACCTGGAGCCGGACTTGGGGGAGCCGCGCCACCTCCACCAGATGCCTCAGCTGCTCCGCCATCACCCCCGGCCCGCCGATCTGGCGGCGCAGCACCGCCTCGTCCAGCACGGCGCTGAGCTCCAGGGGCGGATCCGCCCGCAGCACCGCCTGCCGCGCCAGCCGTACGTCGACCAGCGCGTCCACCTTCGGCTCCGGCAGCCCGCCCAGCGCGGCCCGGGTCACCGCCCGCGCGTACTCCGGTGTCTGCAGCAGCCCCGGCACCACGGACAGCTCCACGGTGCGCGCGGCCCGGGCCCCGGCCTCCAGGCTGATGAAGTCCCGGTACTCCTGCGGGAGCAGGCCGCGGTAGTCGTGCCACCACTGCCGCCCGCGCGCGGCGTCCCCGCTCGACGCCGGGCCGGCCGCCGACGCCCCGAGGGCCTCCAGCAGCGCCCGCTGCTGGGCGCTCACCACGCCCCCGTAGGCGTCCAGCAGCAGCCGGATGTCGTCGGTCTTCACGCCGCTGCGACCCGTCTCGATGCGGCTGACCTTCGACTGGTGCCAGCCGACGATACGGGCCACCTCGCCGCTGGTGAGTCCGGAGCGGTCGCGCAGCGCGCGCAGCTCCTCGCCGAGTTTGCGCCGACGTACCGCGGGACCGTGCTGCATACCCGCTCTCCTTCCACCGGCACACCTCGCGCCAGTCTGCCGTCCAAATACGCTCTTCCGTAGCAGAGTTCACCGCAATGAGCGACAGATATATGCATATCTTGGGGGAACGGCGGAAACGGCGGCACGATGGGTGGCACTCTGGCGCTCAGCGTAGATCCGGGGCGGCTTCGTCCCGGTGGGAAAGGGACGTCGCCATGGCAGATCAGCTGGAAGCATCCGTCACTCTGCCGAGCGATCCGGTATCGGTCGCCGCCGCCCGCCGCTACGTGGCACAGGTACTGGCCGACTGGGGAATGCCGGAGGACGCCGGCACCGCCGACACCGTCCGGCTGATCGTCTCGGAACTCGCGACCAACTCGGTGCAGCACACCTTCGGCCAGTCGCCCACCTTCACCGTCGACGTCCGCCTCGAACGCGAGGAGTGGCTGCGCGTCGGAGTGACGGACAGCCACCCGCGCTGGCCCAGGCGGCTCCCCGCCGCCGTCCAGCAGGACAACGGCCGCGGGATGGTCATCATCCGCTGGCTGACGGCGGAGGCGGGCGGCCGGCTCTCGGTCAGCCCCACGGAGGACGGCGGCAAGACCGTGTGGATCACCCTGCCCTGGCCCGCCGACGCCTCCGCGCGCACCCTCAGGGGCTGTTGACCCGGCGCGGGTGCGCCCCGCGCCCGCCGTATACGACTCTCCCCGCCGGGACCGGGGCGGAGTCCGAACCGCGCGCCTTCCCGAAACGTGGGTTAACCCGGCGGAAAAATACGGGCCCTACGGTATGGCCCTCGGTCTTCGGCCAATGACCACCCATGCTCCGGCAAAGCGGCGGTGATCGGGACGGAAAGCCTCGTCCTGTGTTGGGCAAGACGCGCTTGACACGGATAAGCGCAGGTCAACAAGGCGTTGACGACCGGTACGGTCGCCCCGGCGCGATGAAGACATGTCCCGGAAGCTTGGTGATACAGGTGCAATTGACACCGCACGAACAAGAGAGACTCCTGATCCACGTGGCCGCCGACGTGGCCGCGAAGCGCAGGGCGCGCGGGGTGCTCCTCAACCACCCCGAGGCCGTCGCCCTGATCACCGCGCACCTCCTCGAAGGCGCCCGCGACGGGCGGACCGTCGCCGAGCTGATGGCCTCCGGCCGCACCGTGCTCACCCGCGCCGAGGTCATGGAGGGCATCCCCGAGATGGTCCACGACGTCCAGGTCGAGGCGACCTTCCCCGACGGCACCAAGCTCGTCACCGTCCACGACCCGATCGTCTGAGGGGGAGCGGCAGCATGATCCCCGGCGAGATCGTCCACGGGGAGGGTCCGGTGCGTCTCAACCAAGACCGCCCCGTCACCCGCCTCACCGTCCTCAACGCCGCCGACCGGCCCGTCCAGGTCGGCTCCCACTACCACTTCGCCGAGGCCAACCCCGGCCTCGACTTCGACCGGCGGGCCGCGCGCGGCCTGCGCCTGAACATCGCCGCCGGCACCGCCGTCCGCTTCGAGCCGGGCATCCCGGTCGCCGTGGAACTCGTACCGCTCGGCGGACTGCGCACCGTGCCCGGACTGCGCGGCGAGACCGGGGGGCCGCTCGATGGCTGAACTCTCCCGCCGGGCCTACACCGACCTCTTCGGGCCGACCACCGGAGACCGGATCCGGCTCGCCGACACCGCCCTCTTCGTCGAGATCGAGCGGGACCTCAGCGGCGGACCGGGCAACTCCGGCGACGAGGCCGTCTTCGGCGGCGGCAAGGTCATCCGCGAGTCCATGGGCCAGGCCCGCACCACCCGCGCCGAAGGCGCCCCCGACACGGTGATCACCGGCGTGGTGATCCTCGACCACTGGGGCATCGTCAAGGCCGACGTCGGCATCCGCGACGGCCGCATCTGCGGCATCGGCAAGGCCGGCAACCCCGACACCATGGACGGGGTGGACCCCGCCCTCGTCATCGGTCCCGAGACCGAGATCATCGCGGGCAACGGCAAGATCGTCACCGCCGGCGCCATCGACGCCCACGTGCACTTCATCTCCCCGACCGTCGTCGACGAGGCCCTCGCCTCCGGCATCACCACCCTCGTCGGCGGCGGCACCGGCCCCGCCGAGGGGTCCAAGGCCACCACCGTCACCCCCGGCCCCTGGCACCTGGCCCGGATGTTCGCGGCGCTGGAGGCCTACCCCGTCAACATCGGCCTCCTGGGCAAGGGCAACACCACGTCCCGCGAGGGCATGCTCTCCCAGCTGCGCGGCGGAGCCCTCGGATTCAAGATCCACGAGGACTGGGGAGCGACCCCCGCCGCCATCGACGCCTGCCTGAGCGTCGCCGACGAGACCGGCGCCCAGGTCGCCATCCACACCGACACGCTCAACGAGGCCGGCTTCGTCGCCGACACCCTCAAGGCCATCGCCGGGCGGACCATCCACTCGTACCACACCGAGGGCGCGGGCGGCGGCCACGCACCCGACATCATCACCGTGGTCTCCGAGCCCAACGTCTTGCCCAGCTCCACCAACCCCACCCGGCCGCACACCCTCAACACCGTCGAGGAACACCTCGACATGCTGATGGTCTGCCACCACCTCAACCCGGCCGTCCCCGAGGACCTCGCCTTCGCCGAGTCCCGGATCCGGCCCTCCACCATCGCCGCCGAGGACGTGCTCCACGACCTCGGAGCCATCTCCATCATCTCCTCCGACTCCCAGGCCATGGGCCGGGTCGGCGAGGTCGTGCTGCGCACCTGGCAGACCGCCCACGTGATGAAGGAACGGCGCGGGTTCCTGCCCGGCGACGGCCCCGCCGACAACCACCGCGCCCGCCGCTACGTCGCCAAGTACACGATCAACCCCGCCGTCGCCCAGGGCCTCGCCAAGGAGATCGGCTCCGTCGAGACCGGCAAGCTCGCCGACCTGGTGCTGTGGAACCCCGCCTTCTTCGGAGTCAAGCCCGAACTGGTCGTCAAGGGCGGCCAGATCGCGTACGCGCAGATGGGCGACGCCAACGCCTCCATCCCCACCCCGCAGCCGGTCCTGCCCCGGCCCATGTACGGCGGCATCGGCCGGGCCCCGGCCCTCAACTCGCTCAACTTCACCGCGCAGGCCGCCCTCGACGACGGCCTGCCCGAGCGCCTCGGCCTCGGCAAGAGGTTCACGGCCATCGAGAACACCCGCAAGCTGGGCAAGGCGGACATGCGCAACAACGACGCCCGGCCGAGGGTGGAGGTCGACCCCGACACCTTCACCGTCACCATCGACGGCGAAGCGGTGGAGCCGGCTCCCGCGGCCGAACTGCCCATGGCACAGAGATACTTCCTCTTCTGATGGGGTCCAGCCTGCCGAAGGGCCCCCTCCGATGAGCCTCGCCGCGCTGCTCGTGCTCGCGGACGGCCGCTTCCCCGCCGGAGGGCACGCCCACTCCGGCGGGGCCGAGGCCGCCTGCAAGGCCGGCCGCATCCACGACGCCGCCACCCTGGCGCAGTTCTGCCGGGGCCGGCTGCACACCGCCGGGCTCACCGCCGCCGGTCTCGCCGCTGCCGCCGCCCTCGGCCTCGACCCGGCGGAACTCGACGCCGCGGCCGACGCCCGCACCCCCTCGCCCGCGCTGCGCGCCGCCGCACGGCGGCTCGGCCGGCAGCTGCTGCGGGCCGCCCGGGCCACCTGGCCCGCCGCCGAACTGGACGCCCTGGCCGCCGCTTTCCCGCGCGGCGCCCACCAGCCCGTGGTCCTCGGCCTCACCGCCCGGGCGGCCGGGCTCGGGGCCCTGGACGCCGCGCACGTGGCGGCGTACGAGAGCGTCAGCGGGCCGGCCACGGCGACGGTACGGCTGCTGGGCCTCGACCCCTTCGAGGCGAGCGCCGTACTGGCCCGGCTCGCCCCGGAACTCGACGCCGTCGCCGCCAGGGCGGCCGAGGCCGCCCTGCTCGCCCGTACCGAGGGAGCGGACGCCCTGCCCGCGGCCTCCTCACCGCTGCTGGAGATCGCGGCCGAGGCGCATGCCGACTGGGCGGTACGCCTCTTCGCCTCCTGAGCACCCCGACCCGCTTCCCGAAGGAGACCTGCCGTGCACCTCGACCACGACGTGACCTACCCCCACCGCCACACCCACGGCGCCGCCCCGCTGCGCGCCGACGGCACCCGCCGCGCCCTGCGCGTGGGCCTCGGCGGCCCCGTCGGCTCCGGCAAGACCGCCACCGTCGCCGCCCTCTGCCGGACCCTGCGCTCCGAACTGTCCATGGCCGTCGTCACCAACGACATCTACACCCGCGAGGACGCCGAGTTCCTGCTGCGCGAAGCCGTCCTGCCCCCCGAGCGGATCAGCGCCGTGGAGACCGGTGCCTGCCCCCACACAGCGATCCGCGACGACATCTCCGCCAACCTGGAGGCAGTCGAGGAACTGGAAGAGGCCTTCCTCACCCATGCCCCCCTCGACCTGATCCTCGTCGAATCCGGCGGGGACAACCTGACCGCCACCTTCTCCCGCGGTCTGGTCGACGCCCAGATCTTCGTCATCGACGTGGCGGGCGGCGACGACATCCCCCGCAAGGGCGGCCCCGGCGTCACCACCTCCGACCTCCTCGTCGTCAACAAGACCGACCTCGCCCCCCACGTGGGCTCCGACCTGGAACGAATGGCCCGCGACGCCGCCGCACAGCGCGGGGACCTGCCCGTCGCCTTCCAGTCCCTGCGCGGCGCCCAGGGCGTGGCCCCGGTGGCCGACTGGGTGCGGGAGCGGATCGCCGCCTGGGCCGTACGGTGACCAGCGCGCCCCCCGCCGCCCTCCACCCGGCCTCCCTGCGCGCCACCGCCCGCGTCCGCGCCGCCGCCGACGGGCGCGGCGGCACCGCCCTGCCCCTGCTGGCCGGGGAGGGGCCGCTCGCCCTGCGCCGCACCCGGGGCGAGGGAGCCGAGGCGGGAGTGATGCTGGTCGGCGCGATGAGCGCCCCCCTCGGCGGCGACCACCTCACGGTGGAGGCCGAAGCGGGACCCGGCACCCGCCTCGCCGTGCGCTCGGCGGCGGCCACCCTGGCCCTGCCCGGCCGCGGCGGCGAGCCCGCGCGGTACGACGTACGGCTGACGCTGGCCGGAGGGTCGGCGGTGCGCTGGCTGCCGGAGCCGCTGGTCTCCGTGCGCGGCAGCGACCTGCGCGCCACCACCCGCGCCGAACTGGCCCCCACCGCCCGCCTCCTGCTGCGCGAGGAACAGGTGCTGGGGCGCAGCGGCGAGGCCCCCGGCCTGCTGCGGAGCCGCCTCACGGCCACCCGGGACGGCCGGCCCCTGCTGGACCAGGAGCTGTCGTGCGGCCCCGGCGCACCGGGCGGCTGGGACGGCCCGGCCGGAACCGCGGGGCACCGCGCCCTCGGCCAGCTCCTCGTCGTCGACCCGCGCTTCGAGGCGGACCCGCCGCGCGCCGCCGTACTGGGCGAGTTCGCGGCCGCCACCCCGCTGGCCGGGCCGGCCGTACTCGTGACGGCCCTGGCCCCGGACGCGCTGCGGCTGCGTGAGCTGCTGGACGAGGCCCAGCGCACGTACGGCTGGTGACCCGGCCGCTGACGGGGGGACAGAACCGGGACAATGGGACACCGCTCAGCGGTACACACCTTTCCGGTTATCGGGTTGGCAAAGAACTCCACCGTGCTCTGTTGCCGGGTACCGGTCAGACGAAAGGATCCCCCTGTCCCAAACCCGCCGCTCCGGGCGGCACATGACCAGGGGGATCAACCACGTGATACGCAACGCGACGCTGGGGAGCGCCGCCACCCTCATCACCGGCGCGCTGGCGGCAGGCCTGCTGCTCGCGCCGCCGGCCTCGGCGGCTCCGGCCGGCCGGGACAACGGCGGCGCCGAGGCGATGGGCGTCCAGATCGCCGCCGCCCGCGCCGCGCGCGCAGGCATCGACTGGAAGGACTGTCCTGCCGACTGGGGCTTCGAGAAGCCGATCCAGTGCGGCTGGGTCAAGGTCCCGCTCGACTACGCCAAGCCCTTCGGCAAGACGATCGAGCTCGCGGTCGACCGCGCCGTCAGCACCGGCACCAAGGAGGAGCGCCAGGGCGCCCTCATCTACAACCCGGGCGGCCCGGGCGGTTCCGGCATGCGCTTCCCGCGCCGGGTCACCACCAAGAGCCCGCTGTGGGTCAACACCTCCAAGGCGTACGACTTCGTGGGCTTCGACCCCCGCGGCGTCGGCCACTCCGCGCCGATCTCCTGCATCGACCCGCAGGAGTTCGTGAAGGCCCCCAAGGCCGACCCGGTCCCCTCCAGCGAGGCCGACAAGCGCGCCCAGCGCAAGCTCGCCGCCGAGTACGCGGACGGCTGCAAGGAGCGCAGCGGCGAGATGCTGCCGCACATGACCACGCCGAACACCGCGCGCGACCTGGACGTCATCCGGGCCGCCCTCGGCGAGAAGAAGCTGAACTTCCTCGGCGTCTCCTACGGCACCTACCTGGGCGGCGTCTACGCGACCCTCTTCCCGACCCACGTGCGCCGCATGATCCTCGACAGCGTCGTCAACCCGTCGCAGGAGAAGATCTGGTACCAGGCCAACCTGGACCAGGACGTCGCCTTCCAGATGCGCTGGAACGACTGGCAGGACTGGGTCGCCAAGAACGACGCCGTCTTCCACCTCGGCGACAGCCGCGCCAAGGTCGAGGCCAAGTACCAGGAGCTGCGCGCCCAGGCCAAGGCCAACCCGCTCGGCGGGGTCGTCGGCCCGGCCGAGCTGATCGGCTTCTTCCAGGGTGCCCCGTACTACGACTCCTCCTGGGTCCCGGTCGCGCAGGCGTTCAGCGCCTGGGCCGCCGGTGACGAGAAGCCGCTGATCGAGGCCATCGCCCCGGACATGTCCGACACCAAGGGCAACGCCGCTTCCGAGAACGGCAACGCCGTGTACACCGCGGTGGAGTGCGCCGACGCCAAGTGGCCCACCAGCTGGACCAGGTGGGACCGGGACAACACCGAGCTGCACAAGAAGTACCCGTTCCTGACCTGGTCGAACGCGTGGATGAACCTGCCCTGCGCGACCTGGAAGTCCAAGCAGAGCACCCCGATCGAGGTCGGCGCCAAGCGCGGCATCGCGCCGGTCCTGATCGTCCAGTCCGAGCGTGACGCGGCCACCCCCTACGAGGGCGCCGTCGAGCTGCACCGCCGCCTGGCGGGCTCGCGCCTGATCACCGAGCAGAACGCCGGCTCGCACGGCGTCACCAGCCTGCTGAACTCCTGCGTCAACACGCGCGTGGACGGCTACCTGCTCACCGGCAAGGTCGACGCCCAGGACGTCACCTGCGCCCCGCACGCCACCCCGGTGCCCCCGGCCCCGGCCGCGGCGAAGTCCCTCGCGGAGGCCCCGGCCGCCGTGCTCCCGCAGCACGAGGAGCTCCCGGCAGTCCGCTAGGACGCCGGAAGCGGGAGCGGTGACAGCACCCCGGTGACCCGGGCGGGAGAAGGCTCAGCGCGTCAGGCGCCGGGCCTTCTTCCGCTTCTCCTCCTCCTCGGCCTTCACATCGGCCGCGTACCGGTCGACGTACTCCTGGCCGGAGAGGCCGAGGACCGCGTACATGATCTCGTCCGTGACGGCCCGCAGCACGGCCCGCTCGCCCTCCAGGCCCGCGTACCGGGAGAAGTCCAGCGGCTCCCCGAAGCGGATCGTGACCCGGCGGATCTTCGGGAGCTTCTGCCCGGGCGGCTGGATCTCGAAGGTGCCGACCATCGCGCAGGGCACCACCGGTACCCCCGCGCCCAGCGCCATCGCCGCCACCCCGACCTTGCCCTTGTAGAGCCGCCCGTCGTGGGAGCGGGTGCCCTCCGGGTAGATGCCGAGCAGCTCGCCCCTGGACAGCACCCCCAGCCCCTCGCGCAGGGCCCCCCGCCCGGCGTCCTTGCCGGAGCGGTCCACCGGGATCTGCCCGGCGCTGCGGAAGAAGGCGGCGGTCAGCCGGCCCTTGAGGCCGGGCCCGGTGAAGTACTCGGCCTTGGCGAGGAAGGTGATCCGGCGCGTGAGGACCGCGGGCATCAGGAAGTGGTCCGAGAAGGACAGGTGGTTGCCCGCGACGATCGCGGGCCCCTCCTCGGGGATGTGCTCCAGCCCCTCGATCCGCGGCCGGAACAGCAGCCGCAGCAGCGGACCGAGCAGTACGTGCTTGAGCAAGTGGTAGAACACCAGGCCGCTCCCGTCGATGCCGCTATGTCACGGCCATCCTACGGACGGTCAACGCGCGGCCGGGAGGGTCATGCGCTGCGCGAAGCGGCCAGCCCCACGGTCAGCAGCCCCAGCACCACCCAGCCGAACCACAGCCAGCCGTTGCTGCCGAGCGCCACCGAGTACGTGGAGACGGCCACCAGGGCGGCGAAGGTCGTCACGGCCATCGCCTTAACGGATCCGGTCATGCCCCATGGTGGCGCCTGAGGCGGGTCCCGCGCTACTGGCCGCGCTGCTGGAGCGAGGCGAGATACGCGTTGTAGGCGGCCAGCTCCTTGTCGCCGTCCCGGTCGGCGGCCCGGTCCGAGCGCCGCGCGATCCGCTGCTCCGAGTGGTACCACTGGTAGATCAGCGCGATCAGCACCAGCACCGAGGGGATCTCGCTGAACGCCCAGGCGATGCCGCCGCCCCACTGCTGGTCGAGCAGCGGGTCGATGTCCAGGGAGGCCGGCGGGTTGGCGTACGTCTTGATCATCGGCTCGCTCGCCATCATCAGCGCGATGCCGAAGAAGGCGTGGAAGGGCATCCCCGCGAACAGCTCCAGCATGCGCATCACGTAGCCGGGACGGTGCGGGCCCGGGTCCACGCCCATGATCGGCCAGAAGAAGATCAGGCCGACGGCGAGGAAGTGGACCATCATGCCGATGTGGCCGGGCCTGCTCTCCATCAGGAAGTCGAAGAGCGGGGTGAAGTACAGCGCGTAGAGGCTCGCGATGAACATCGGGATGGTGAAGGCCGGGTGGGTGACGATCCGCATGTACCGGCTGTGCAGCAGCATCAGGAGCAGCTCGCGCGGGCCCTTGTGGCCGCGCGCCGCGGGCGGCAGCGCCCGCAGGGCCAGCGTCACCGGTGCCCCGAGCAGCAGCAGGATCGGGGTGACCATGCTGATCACCATGTGCTGGACCATGTGCACGCTGAACATGACCATGCCGTAGTCGTTCAGTTTGGTGCACATCACCAGGACCACCGTCAGCACACCGGTGACGAAGGCGATCGTGCGGCCCGGCGGCCAGGAGTCCCCGCGGGCGCGCAGGCGCAGTACGCCCCACCCGTAGAGGGCCAGCCCCAGCAGCGAGCCGAACAGGAAGAAGGCGTCGAAGGAGAACTCCAGCCCGCGCCCGAGAGTGAACGGTGGCAGGTCCATGTTCATGTCCATGCCGTGACCGTTGTGATCCATACCTTCACTCCCTTGACTGTGGCGCCCCACCACAGTAGTGCCGCCCCCGGACGCGATCGCGTCCGGGGGCGGCATCAGAAGGGGGGAAACCTCACAGAACGGTCTGGGCCTCGTCGTAGCGGGCCGGCGGGACCGTCTTCAGGGTGGAGGTGGCCTCCGCGAGCGGCACCATCACGATGTCCGTGCCGCGCAGGGCCGTGAGCATCCCGAACTCGCCCCGGTGCGCCGCCTCCACCGCGTGCCAGCCGAAGCGGGTGGCCAGCACCCGGTCGTACGCGGTGGGCGTGCCGCCGCGCTGGACGTGGCCCAGGATGACCGGCCGGGCCTCCTTGCCCAGGCGCCGCTCCAGCTCGACGGCGAGGATGTTGCCGATGCCCGCGAAGCGCTCGTGGCCGTACTGGTCCTTGCCGCCCGCCTGGTACTCCATCGTGCCGGGACGGGGCTTCGCACCCTCGGCGACCACGACGATCGCGAACCGCTTGCCCGCGGAGAAGCGCTCGCCGACGATCGCCGTGAGCTCCTCGATGTCGAACGGGCGCTCCGGGACGACGATGGCGTGCGCGCCGGCCGCCATGCCCGAGTGCAGGGCGATCCAGCCGGTGTGCCGGCCCATGACCTCGACGACCATCACGCGCTGGTGCGACTCGGCGGTGGTCTTCAGCCGGTCCAGGGCCTCGGTCGCGACGCCCACGGCCGTGTCGAAGCCGAAGGTGACGTCGGTGGAGGCGATGTCGTTGTCGATGGTCTTCGGCACGCCGACGATCGGCAGACCGCCCTGCGCGAGCAGGTTGGCGGCCTTCAGGGTGCCCTCGCCGCCGATGGGGATGATGGCGTCCAGACCGAGGTCCGCGACGTGCCCGCGGGCCCGCTCCACACCGTCGCGCAGGTGCGCCGGCTGGACCCGGGAAGAGCCGAGGATGGTGCCGCCGCGGGCCAGGATGCCGGCCACGGAGTCCAGGTCGAGCTTGCGGTAGTCGCACTCCAGGAGGCCGCGCCAGCCGTCGTGGAAGCCGATGACCTCGTCGCCGTGGTCGACGACGGCGCGGTGCACGACGGAGCGGATGACGGCATTGAGGCCGGGGCAGTCGCCGCCGGAAGTGAGCACACCAATGCGCATGGCAGGAAGAACCTTTGCAACGTGGGCCGACGACCGGACCACGTCGTCCGGTTGGAACTACCCGTCACCCTACAAGCGGATTCCCGGTGGACTGAACCATCCTCCACAGGATGGTCAGAACAAACAGAAGATCGTACGAACGCACACCGGCCCGGACTCCCGAGGGGGAATCCGGGCCGGCGGCCGGGCGGTAAGGGCGGCAGCCCGCCTACGCCGGCTGCGTCGCCGCCGCGATGCGCTCAGCGCGCAGCGCGTCGTACCAGCGGTCGTCTATGGCCGGCAGCGCGTTCACGTCGAGCGCCAGCTTCAGCAGGTGGTCCGCGATGAGCGGGTTGCGGGCCATCACGGGACCGTGCATGTACGTACCGAAGACGGTGTCGTTGTACGCGCCCTCGGTGCCGTCGCCGGTGCCGTTGCCGCGGCCCATGGTCACCCGGGCGAACGGCCGCGCCGTCGGGCCGAGGTGGGTGACGCCCTGGTGGTTCTCGAAGCCCGTCAGCTGGGGCAGGCCCAGGCGCGGGTCGATGTCGGCGAGGACGTCGCCGACGCACCGCTCGGCCTCACCGCGCACGGTCACCACGTCCAGCAGGCCGAGGCCCTCCTGACGCTGCCCCTGGTCGTTGACGAACTCCTGGCCCAGGATCTGGTACCCGGCGCAGACGGAGAAGACGATCGCCCCGTTCGAGACGGCGCGCTCCAGACCGCCGTCGCGCAGCAGCCGCTCGGCGGCCAGCCGCTGCGGCCGGTCCTCGCCGCCGCCGATCAGGTAGATGTCGCCCGAGGTCGGGATGGGCTGGTCGCTGCGCACGTCCACGCGCTGCACGTCCAGGCCGCGCTGGCGGGCCCGGCGCTCCACCACGAGGGCGTTGCCCTGGTCTCCGTACGTGCTGAGCAGGTCGGGGTAGACCCACACCAGACGCAGGCTGTTGTCGCTCATGCTCTTGTCCTTCGAAGGTCTGGGTACTAGTTGCCGACGCGGCGGCGCACGTCCTGGAAGGCCGTGTAGTTGGCGATCAGCTCGATCTGCCCGGGCGGCGCCAGCTGGACGGCCTCGTCGATCGTCTCGCAGACCCGGAAGTCCAGGCCCGCGACCTCGAGGCGGACCGCGAGGTCCAGCTTGCGGTCGCCGATCACGAAGATCGGGTGCCCGGCGAGGCGCGGGTAGTCCACGTCCCACAGCCAGGAGGTGTCGGTGCCGTCCGCGCCGCGGGCGTTCACCGAGAGGATCACCGGCGCCGGAGGGCCGTCGATCAGCGAGAACGTCTCGAGCCAGCCCGCCGGGTTCTTCGCGAGCAGCAGCCGCAGCTCACGGCCCATGAAGGTGACCACGTCGTAGCGGCCGGCCACGGCCTGCACCTGGTACATGCGCTCCAGCGCGACCTGCGGCGGCACGCCGAACACGGCGGCCACGGCGGCCGAGGTGGCGGCGTTGGCCTTGTTCGCGCGGCCGGGCAGCTGGAGGTGGATCGGCCAGGCGCTGCCGTGCGGGTCCAGCACGTGGTCGCCGGAGAGCACCCAGCTCGGGGCCGGGCGGCGGAAACCGCACTCGCCGCAGAACCAGTCGTCGCCCGGGCGCTGCATGACGCCACCGCAGGAGGGGCACGACCAGGCGTCGTCCTTCCACTCCTGGCCGGCGGCGACCCACACCACGTTCTGCGAGGAGGAGGCCGACCACACGATCAGCGGGTCGTCGCAGTTCGCGACCACGACCGCCTTGGAGCCCTGGAGCCCCTCGCGCCACTTCTCGGCGAGCATGCGGGTCTCGGCCGCGCGGTCCAGCTGGTCGCGGGAGAGGTTCAGCAGGGCGATCACCTTGGGGGTGACGTCCCGGGCCACCCCGGCCAGGTACTTCTCGTCCACCTCGATGACGCCGTACCTGGCGTCCGAGCCGCCGGCCAGGGCGGAGGTGATGCCGGCCGGCATGTTCGCGCCCAGCGCGTTGGACACGACCGGACCGCTGGCCCGCAGGGCCTCCGCGATCAGGCGGGTCGTGGTGGTCTTGCCGTTCGTCGCGGAGACGAGGACGACGTCGAGATGCTGCGCCAGCGCGCCGAGAAGATCGGGGTCCAGCCTGAGTGCGACCTTGCCTCCGATCACCGATCCGCTTCCGCGTCCCGCGGCCCGCGACACCGCCGCCGCGGCCTTGCCCGCCGTCACGGCCAGCTTGGCCCGCGGCGAAAGCGGCTCCGTGTTGCCTGCCATCGTCCCTTGTCCTCCTAGCGTCGGTCGCCCCAGCCTATCCAGTACCGGCCGTGGCCTTGACCGCGGCGCCCCAGGTCGCCGCGGATCTCCTCATATATTCGCCCGTCGTACCCTTACGGCCATGCGACAGCGTCCCCTCCCCGGTACCACCGGTTCCGCCCGCCCCATGAGCCTGCTGGGTGACCCGGTGCTCCATTCGCCCTGCGCCGAGGTCACCGACTTCGGCCCCCAACTCGGGCGGCTCATCGAGGACATGTTCGCCACGATGTACGCGGCCCAGGGCGTCGGCCTCGCCGCGAACCAGATCGGGACCGGGCAGCGGGTCTTCGTCTACGACTGCCCCGACGACGAGGACGTCCGCCACGTGGGACACGTCGTCAATCCCCGGCTGGTCGAGGCCGACGGGGACGAGTTCCGCGGCCCCGAGGGCTGTCTGTCGCTGCCCGGCCTGGAGGCGGGCACCGTCCGCTTCGACCGGGCGGTCGTCGAGGGGGTCACCTCCGACGGGACCCCGGTGCGGATCGAGGGCACCGGATTCTTCGCCCGCTGCCTCCAGCACGAGTGCGACCACCTCGACGGCACGGTCTACGCGGACCGGGTGACCGGGCTGCGCGCCCGCAGGCTGCGCCGGGCCATCGCCAAGGCCCCGTGGGGCGGTGCCCGGGGGTAGGCCGGCGCGGGCGGGTCAGAAGCCGGGGCCGTCCGCGCGGTTGCCCGCGGTGGCGAGGCGGCCCCAGAGCAGGTCGGTGAGGCCCGCGACCAGAGCGGCCCGGTCGCAGGGCCGTTCGCCGAGCCACCAGTCGCCGGCCGCGTGCATCATGCCGACGATGCCGTGACCCCAGATCCGCGCGAGCTGCCGGCCGTCGGGACCGAGGTCCACGCGTTCCCCGACCACCTCCGCCAGCTCCTCGCCGAGCCGGCGCAGCAGCGGGGCGGAGTGTCGGCCGACGTCGAAGCCGCGCTCACTGCTCTGCGAGTCCTCGGCGGGGTGCATCAGGAACCGGTAGACCTGCGGGCGGGCCTCGATGGCGGCGAGGTAGGTGTCGAGGGTGGCCTCCACCCGCCGACGGCGTTCGGCCGGGGCGTCGAGCGCGGCCCGCAGCGAGTCGAGCAGGGCGTCGGTGTGCCGGACGGCGAGCGCCTGGTAGAGGCCCGCCTTGTCGCCGAAGTGCCGGTAGAGGATGGGCTTGGTGATGCCCGCCTCCGCCGCGATGGCGTTCATGGAGGCCTTCGGACCGTCCCTGAGTACGACGCGGTCCGCCGCCTCGAGCAGCTCGCGCCGACGGCGTTCTCCCGCTCCCGGCTCGCCCGCCTGCTGACTGGTCTCCATGACGTGTTTCTCTCCCCGCCCTTGCGATGTGCCTGACGCCCACGCAACGTAACACCCCGCGTACCCCCGTCACCGAACCGGCCGCGCTTGACAGTGCTTACCGGCCGGTAACAGACTGTGGCCACGATGGGGGTTACCCGCAGTAACGGTGACCCTGTGAGACAGCTGGAGGGGACATGGCGGAGTTCACCATGGAGCTCAACGACGACCAGAAGCAGGTCCGGGACTGGATCCACGGCTTCGCCGCCGATGTGATCAGGCCCGCCGCCGCCGAATGGGACGAGCGGGAAGAGACTCCGTGGCCCGTCATCCAGGAAGCGGCCAAGGTCGGCATCTACTCACTCGACTTCTACGCCCAGCAGTTCTTCGACCCGACCGGCCTCGGCATCCCCATGGCGATGGAGGAGCTCTTCTGGGGCGACGCGGGCATCGCCCTGTCCATCGTCGGCACCGGCCTCGCGGCCATCGGCGTCGTCGCCAACGGGACCGAGGAGCAGATCGGCACCTGGATCCCGCAGATGTACGGGACCCCGGACGACGTCAAGGTCGCCGCCTTCTGCTCCTCCGAGCCGGACGCCGGGTCCGACGTCGGCGCCATGCGCACCCGGGCCGTCTACGACCGGGCCAAGGACGAGTGGGTCCTCAACGGCACCAAGACCTGGGCCACCAACGGCGGCATCGCCAACGTCCACATCGTCGTCGCCGTCGTCGACCCCGAGCTCGGCACCAAGGGCCACGCCTCCTTCATCGTGCCGCCCGGCACCCCGGGCCTGTCCCAGGGCCAGAAGTTCAAGAAGCACGGCATCCGCGCCTCCCACACGGCCGAGGTGGTGCTCGAGGACGTACGCGTCCCCGGGTCCTGCCTGCTCGGCGGCAAGGACAAGCTGGACGAGCGGCTCGCGCGGGCCCGTGAGCGGGCCGCGGCGGGCGGCGGCGAGCGCGTGAAGAACGCCGCGATGGCCACCTTCGAGGCCTCGCGGCCGGCCGTCGGCGCCATGGCCGTCGGCACGGCCCGCGCGGCGTACGAAGTCGCCCTGGACTACGCGAAGACCCGAACCCAGTTCGGGCGCCCGATCATCGACAACCAGGGGGTGGCCTTCCAGCTCGCGGACATGCGCACCCAGATCGACGCGGCCCGGCTACTGGTGTGGCGGGCGTCCTGGATGGCCGTCGCGGGCAAGCCCTTCACCTCGGCGGAGGGCTCCATGTCGAAGCTGTACGCGAGCGAGGTGGCGAAGAAGGTCACCGCCCAGGCGGTCCAGATCCTCGGCGGCAACGGCTACACCCGGGAGTACCCCGTGGAGCGGATGCACCGGGACAGCGCGATCTACACGATCTTCGAGGGGACCAGCGAGATCCAGCGCCTGGTGATCGCGCGCACGCTCTCCGGCATGCCGATCCGCTAGGCCGTCTCTTTCGGATCTTGCCGGTTAAGCCCGCGTTTCCCCCAGCTACCGCTGGGAGGTGCCCCCAGGTGCCGTGCATCGCAAGGCGGAGCGGCTCCCGATTACTGGACGTCCTCGGGTGCCGCGACAACGCGGCGAGGTGCGGTACCGGGCGGCGCGGGTGTGGGGGCACCTCCCAGCGGTAGCTGGGGGAGCGAGATCCGGAAGAGACGGCCTAGCCGCGCTCCTCGCCGCCGCCCCGCCGACCCGCGCCGCGGGACGGCGGGTGCGGGTCAGCGCAGCGGGGTCAGGCAGTGCAGGGTCCACTCGTCCCCGCCGTACTCCGGGGCGGAGAGGAAGTCGCCCGGGGCGCAGGACTCCCCGGCGGTGAGCCGCTTGCTGACGCGGTACTGCGCCTTCGGCGAACCGCAGCCCGTGACCAGCAGTTCCTGGTCGCTCCAGTCGCCCACGTTGCGCACGCACTGTCCCACCGCCAGGACCGGCGGCTCGTCGTCGCCGGCCGTGAGGCCGGCCAGGACGAGGGCGGGGACGCCGAGGGCCAGGAGCAGCGCCGGTACGAGGAAGAGCATCGCGGGCGGGCGCCGCCACAGCGGCCTGCCCGGATCCAGCGGGGGCCGGAACCCCCCCGACGGCACCGCGAGGCGGCGGAAGGCCGCCCGGGGGCCGAGGTTCAGCAGCAGGACGACCGGGGTGACGAACAGCGACAGCGGACCCCACCAGCCCTGCCACAGGGTGTCCGAGGACATCCGGCGGTACGTGGCCGTGCCGCAGTCGCGGCAGAACGGCCCCGGCATGCTCAGGAACCGCATCAGAACCAGCAGGCCCTGGTGACCGCGCACCGTGGCCGCAGCCGCCGGCCAGCAGCCGCACACGCGGCAGGCGTACCCGTCGGAGCGCTCCGCCCGCTGCTGCGGCGCGGGGGCGTACGGCGGGAGGTAGGGGTCTGCGGCGTCCGCCCGGCGGGCGGGGAACTCGTAGGGGCCGCCGGCGCCGTACTGCGGTGGCGGTGTGGCCAAGGGGACCTCCTCGAAGGCTCGGCGATCACCCGGCCGTGAGCCGGGCCGGGCGGTGATCACGGCACCCTAGCCCGGCCCGTCAGGGGCGCAGGAGGCGGGTCAGGGCCCGGCCGAAGAGGCAGTGGCCCGCGCGGGCCACCAGGGGGTCCAGGACGCGGGGGAGGGGGCGCACGCGCAGGTCCTCGCGCCAGTGGACCTCCGTGCCGCCCGCGGGGACCGGGCGCAGCTCGATCTCCGCCCAGCCCGTCACCGTCCGGCCGCGCTTCTCCAGCCGGACCAGCCGAGGGGGCTCCCAGACGACGACCTCCATGATGTCGTCCACCGTGATCCTCCCCACTCCCGTGCGCGCCGTGAAGCGCGTCCCGGCGTGCGTCGGGGGCTCCGTCTCGACGACCGTCCGGGTCAGCGGCACCTGCGCGCCGTGGCGTTCCCAGTCCGTCAGCCGCCTCCAGGCCTCGGCGGGCGGGAGGGGCGTGCGGCGAATGATCCGGACAACGGGCATGAGCGCATGGTAAGCGGGCATACACACCCTGAACCGGACCTCGGATATGGCTTCCGTCGGGGGGCGGCGATCAGTAATACTCACCGCCACCGTGGATCGCGGATTCGACCGGGTGACCACCGGCCCTCCCGCCCCACACTGCGAGGAGGTGCGCCATGTGCTCCCACCAGCCCCCCTGCCCGTCCGCCGACAGCGCCGACCACGAGGCCGCACGCGTCGTGGCCTCCCATCCCGAGCAGGGCTGGAGCCTGCTCTGCAACGGGGTGGTCGTCTTCGACGACACCGGTGAACTGCTCCCCGAAGGCCGGACGGTGGAACCCCGTCGGCCGGCCCTGGTCTGAGCGAGGAGGCAGCATGCGTCAGCAGCTGATCCGCAAGCCCGTTCCCAAGCCCGCCCCCCGAGACCTGGACCTGCGCACGCCGTCGGGCAGACCCCTCCCGTACTGACGGGAGTCCAGGCATCCAGCGGCCCACCGGCTGCCCTTCGCTCATGAGGCGCGGTCAGCCGGTGGACGCCGCCGCACCGCCCCGGAACGCGGTCTCGTACGCCGCGTCGCCGATCGCCGCCCTGGCCTGCCGCTCGCCCTGGTCCCGCAGGGCCGTCAGCGAGGGCGAGCCCATCTGGGGCCGCCCCACCGTCCGCCACCAGGCGTGCCCGGTGCCGAGCAGCCGCGCGGCCAGTTCCCCGTCGCCCAGCGCCGCCACCGCCGCCGCCAGCAGGTCCAGGCCCAGCGCGATGCCGAAGCGGTCGCCCAGCAGCCGTTTGCCGGACAGCATGGCCCGTACGTGCCGTGCGGCCTCGCCGTGCTGGCCGAGGCCCAGTGCCGCGACGGCCAGGACGTAGTCCGCGTACGCCCGCAGCCAGCGCTCACCCAGCTCCGCGCACGCCTCGCGCAGCCCGTGCGCCTCCTCGGCGGCCTCCTCGAAGCGCCCGAGGTCGCACAGGGCGTACGCCGTGGCCAGCTGGCACAGCAGCCGGCCCGCCCCGTCGCCCCGCCCCCCGTGGGCCGCCCGCGCCCGGGGCCCGGCCAGTACGAGCGCCTCCGCCGGGTCGCCCCGCATCAGGACCGACACGGCGTGCAGGTGGGCGGCGCGCAGCCGCAGCTCCGGGTCGGCGACCAGGGCCGCCGCCCGGGTGCACTCGACACCCATGGCCCGGGCCGCGTCCATGTCGCCCTGGAGCAGGAGCGTCAGCCCGAGCGCCCATTGCGCCTGGATCCGGGCGGCCCCCGGCCGCGGGGCCGCGCGCAGGGCCCGCTCCAGGAAGGCCCGGCCCTCGTGGACGTGCCCGCACGAGAACCAGAAGAACCACAGGGCCCCGGCCATCTCCAGGGCCGCCGCTGGATCGGTGCCGAGCAGGTGCTCCAGGGCGGTGCGCAGCTGCGGGTGCTCGGCGGTCATCCTGCGGTACCAGTCCAGCTGGCCCGGCCCCAGCCAGCCGTGGTCGCCGGCGGCGCAGAGCGCGGCGTACCAGTGGGCGTGCCGGTCCGCGACGGTGCGTACCTCGCCCAGTTCGGTGAGCCAGTCGTGGCCGAACTCCCGGATCGTGTCGAGCATCCGGTAGCGGGTCCCGGCTCCGCGCTCGTGGGAGCGCCGTACGACGGACTTCGCGACCAGACCCTCCAGCACCCGCTCCACCCGGGCGGCCGGCAGCGGCCCGCCGGCGCACACCGCCCGGGCGGCGGCGACGTCGAACTCCCCGCTGAACACCGACAGCCGGGCCCACAGCAGCCGTTCCACCGGCTCGCACAGCTCGTGGCTCCAGCCGATCGTGGTCCGCATGGTCTGGTGCCGGGGAGGGAGCGCGGCGGGGGTGCCCGAGAGCACCTCGAGGCGCGCGCCGAGGCGCTGCGCCATCTCCTCCAGGCTCCACAGCCGCATCCGGGCGCCGGCCAGCTCCAGGGCGAGCGGGATGCCGTCCAGCCGGCGGCACACCTCGGCGGCGGTGCGGGACCGGTCGGGGTCGGCGAAGTCGGCGGAGGCCCGCGGGCTCGCGGCGAGCGCGCGGGCGCGGAAGAGGGCCAGCGCCTCGCTGTCGGGGCCCTCGCAGGGGAGCGGGCGGACTTCGAGCACCGTCTCGCCGGGGGAGTCGAGCCGTTCCCGGGAGGTGGTCAGGACCGTCAGGCCGGGTGCGGACTGGAGCAGTTCGCCCGTGAGGTGGCGGACTTGGGCGACCAGGTGCTCGCAGGTGTCGAGGACGAGGAGGAGGGCCTTGTCGGCCATCCACGCGCACAGTTCCTCGTCGAGGGGGTGCACGGAGTGGCCGGCGGGTCCGATGGCGTGCGCGACGGTCGTGGTGAGGAGCGCGGGGTCGCGCAGGGCCGAGAGGTCCACCCACCAGATCCCGTCGGGCCAGAGGGAGCCCGGCCACGGTCCGCCGGGACGGGCGCTGCGGCTGCGGCGGGTGGCGGCGCGCAGGGCGAGCCGGGACTTGCCGACGCCGCCCACTCCGGTCAGGGTGACCAGTCTCCGTCCGCGCAACAGGGTGTCGAGACGGTCGAGTTCCTCCTCGCGGCCGACGAAGCCGGCGGTTTCCGGAGGCAGGTTCCCCGGCAGGTCGGCCGGCTCGGCGCCGGTGCCTGGCGCAGGGTCTCCGCACGCGGAGTCTGCCTGATTGTGGTTGACCGAGTACTCACCGAACACGGATGTATTGTGCGCGATCTTCTTTCGCGGGACCTGCCGTTCGCTTCGGTTCCGCCGCCGGGCGGGCGCCCGGGGTCAGCCGGGCAGCAGGATCCGCCGTTCCTCCGAGAAGGCCCCCCAGTTGCCGTCGGGCAGCCGGGCGCGCAGTTTCAGGGTCCAGGCCGTCCCCGCCGGTTCGGCCGTGGTGAGCAGGTAGGAGGCCCGGCCGCGCGGTACGGCTCCGGCGCCGAACTGGATGACGGTGACGGGCAGGTCGTTGACGTAGAGCTGGTACTCGCCCGTCGCGCGGCCGGTGTCCGGGGCGGTCCAGGTCAGTTCCACCGTGCCGGGCGAGGCGGTGGCGGTGAACGAACCGGGGGCGGTGTGCGGGGCCCGGCCGGGGTCGGCGGGGGTGGTGACCGCCACCGGCGGGCCGTCCGGTGAGGAGTTGTCGGAGCCGTCGCGGGCGCGGACGGTGAACACGTAGGCGGTGCCGGGCTGGAGCCCGGTGACGGTGGTGGCCCGGTCCGTGCCGGGGGCGGTGTGGACGCGGACCCCGGCCTGGTAGACGTCGTACGCGGTCACGCCCGTGTCGTCGGCGGCCGCGTCCCAGCTCAGCCGGACCGCGTGCGGCCCCTCGGCGCGCCCGTCCGCGGCGGCCGGTGCCGTGGGGGCCAGGCGGTCCTCGGCCCGGGCGTCCGGGGTGGTCACCTCGGCCGGGGCGCTGAGCGGCGAGCGGTTCCCGGCGGCGTCCTTGGCGCGGACGGAGAAGGTGTAGGCGGTCCGCGGGGCGAGGCCGGTGATGTCGGTCATGGTCTTGTCGGCGGGGAGTTCCCGCACCAGCCGTCCGCCCTGGAACACCTGGTAGCCGCTGACCCCGTCGGCCGTGTCCGCGGCCCGCCACATCACGTGGACCGAGGTGGCGCTGCCGGCCTGCGCGGTGAGGCCGGCGGGGGCGTGCGGGGGCCGGGCGTCGCCGTCCCCGCCGCACGCGGTCAGGGCGGCGGCGAGGCCGAGGGCGAGCACCGCCGGTGCGCGGCGCGGGGAAGTGGTGCCTCGCAACGGGCCGCCCTCCTCTTTGGTCTAGACATATATGGCACGGAGGGGCCGGACCCACAAGACCCCGGGTCCCGCCCGCGCCCGAAGGGCCGCCGGTCTGGGCTGATTCGTCTTCGTCTGCTCTCGTCTGGCAATATTGCGATCCGTTTGCAATAACGGATGATTTTGAACAGGGATGTGCACGACATGACGGCCCGGACAGCACGGGGAGCGGTCGGCGCGATGCTCGCCACCGCACTCATCACGGGCCTGGCGGCCTGCTCGAACCCCTCGGCGACCGCATCGCCGGCGGACTCCGCGGTGGTCGGCATCGCGACCGAGCCCGAGAGCCTCAGCCCGCTGCTCGGCTACGGCAAGGACGGCAACTCCAAGATCTTCGACGGCCTGCTCACCCACGACGCGGACATGAAGCTCAAGCCCGCGCTGGCCGAGGCCCTGCCGGAGGTCTCCGCGGACGGCCGCACGTACACGTACAAGCTGCGCCAGGGCGTGAAGTTCAGCGACGGAGCGCCCTTCTCCGCCAAGGACGTGGAGTTCACCTACCGGACCATCCTCGACCCGAGGACGAACAACCCCTCCAGGACCGAGCTGGACGCCATCGAGAGCGTCACCGCCCACGGCTCCGACCGGGTCGTCTTCACCCTCAAGTACCCCTACGCCCCGTTCGCCGAGCGGACCGTACTGCCCATCGCCCCCGAGCACATCGCGGGCCGGCAGGACGTCAACAGCGGAGACTTCGCCACCAAGCCCGTCGGCACCGGGCCGTACCTGCTGACCGGCTGGTCCAAGGGCGAGAAGCTCAGCTTCAGGGCCAACCCCGGCTACTGGGGCGGCGAGCCCGCCGTGAAGAAGTTCACCATGGCCGTCGTCAAGGACGACGACGTCCGCGCCACCCGGCTGCGCGCCGGGGAGCTCGACGCGGCCGTCCTGCCCCCGAACCTCGCCCGGGGATTCGCGAAGGACAAGGCGCGCAGGACCTTCGCCGCCAAGACCTTCGACTACCGCAACGTGACCCTGCCGACGCACCACCCCGTCACCGGTGACGTGGCGGTCCGCCGCGCGCTCGACATCGCCGTGGACCGCCAGGCCATGGTCGACAAGCTCCTGGAGGACGCGGGCAAGGCCGCCTACGGTCCCGTCCCGACCGACAGCCGCTGGTTCACCGCGGGCACCGAGCGCCCGTACGACCTCGAACGGGCCAAGCAGATCCTCGACGAAGCCGGATGGAAGGCCGGCGGGGACGGCATCCGCGTCAAGGACGGGGTCCGCGCCTCCTTCCCCCTCTGGTACACCTCCGGCGACAAGATCCGCCAGGACCACGCGCTGGCCTTCGCCTCCGACGCGAAGAAGGCCGGCATCGAGGTCAGGACCGAGGCCGGGACCTGGGAGGTCATCGAACCCCGGATGAAGACCGACGCCGTGCTCGCGGGCGGCGGCTCCCCCGCCGACCCCGACTTCGACCAGTACCAGCTGCTGACCTCCTCCCTCGCGGGCGACGGCTTCAACAACATGGCCCAGTACGCCAACCCCGTCGTCGACCGGGCGGTCGCCGACGGCCGCACCAGCGGCGACCCGGCCGCCCGCAAGGCCGCGTACGACACCGTGCAGCGCGAACTCGTCCAGAACCCGGGCTACGTCTTCCTCACCCACATCGACCACCTCTACGTGGTGAACGACAAGTGGGACGGCCCCTCCACCCAGGTCGAACCGCACGACCACGGCCTCGGCACCGGCCCCTGGTGGAACATCGAGAGCTGGAAGCCGAAGCGGAAGTGACGTCCCGCCGTCCGGGCCCGCCCTGGGGACCGATGGCGCGCATGGCGGGACGGCGGACCCTCTCCGCCGCCCCCGTCCTGCTCGTCGTCACCTTCGGGGTCTTCGCCGTCGCCGCGCTGTCCCCCTTCGACCCCGTCAAGGCGTACGCCGGCACCGCCGGGCTCACCGCCTCCCAGGCTGAACTCGACCAGCTGCGCGCCAACCTCGGCGTGGACCGGCCCTTCCCCGCCCGGTGGTGGGACTGGCTGACCTCCGCGCTCACCGGCGACCTCGGCGACTCCGCCGTGCTGCGCCAGCCCGTCGCCGACGTCATCGCCGGGCGCGTCGGCTGGTCCGCGCTGCTCGCCGGCTGCGCCTTCGCCGTCGCCGTGCTGCTGGGCACGGCGCTCGGGGTGCTCGCCGCCCGCCGCCCGGGCGGGGCACTGGACCGGACCGCGTCCGGCCTCGCGTACACCCTGGAGGCGGCCCCCGCCTTCTGGCTCGGGCTGCTCGCCGTCTGGTTCTTCTCCGTACGGCTGGGCGTACTGCCCTCCGGCGGGCTCACCGACGCCGCCGACGACACCGTCACCTTCGGCGGGGTCGCCTCCCACCTGGTGCTGCCCGCACTGGTCCTCGGCATCTCGCAACTGCCCTGGTTCTTCCTCTACGCACGCCAAGGAGTGGCCGACGCGCTCGGCGAGGACCCCGTACGAGGGGCCCGCGCGCGGGGCCTGTCCGAGCGGCGGGTCCTGCTCGGGCACGGGCTGCGCTCCGGGATGCTGCCGATGCTCACCCTCATCGGCTCCCGGGTGCCGGAGCTGATCACCGGCGCCCTGCTGGTCGAAACCGTCTTCAGCTGGCCCGGCCTCGCCGCCGCCACCGTCACCGCCGCCACCTCGGTGGACTTCCCGCTGCTGGCCGCGCTGACCGTCCTGGCCACCGCCGCCGTGCTGGCCGGCAACCTGCTCTCCGACCTGATGTACGGGCTGGCCGACCCGAGGGTGGGCTTCGATGGCTGACACCGCCTGGCGCCGCCACGGCCGGGACCGGCGCTCCACCCGCGCCCTGCGCGTGCGCGCCTCGGCCGCCGTCACCGCCCTCCTCACCCTCGCCGTCCTGCTGGTGCCCCCGCTCGTCCAGCTGGACCAGCAGGCCGTCGACCTCTCCGCGAAGCTGCTGCCACCCGCCTGGGAACACCCCTTCGGCACCGACGACGTGGGCCGCGACCTGCTGCTGCGCTGCGTCTACGGGCTGCGCGTCTCCCTGCTCGTCGGCGTGGTCGCGGCGCTCGCCGCCACCGTGCTCGGCACCGCCGTGGGCGCGGCCGCCGGTGCGCTCGGCGGCCGCACCGACCGCCTCGTGATGCGGGCCGTCGACACCCTGTCCGCCATCCCGCACCTGCTGCTCGGGATCTTCGTCGTGGCCCTGTTCCGCCCCGGCGTCTGGCCCGTGGTGGTGTCGGTGGCGCTGACCCACTGGCTGTCCACCGCCCGCATCGTGCGCGCCGAGGTGCTGTCGCTGCGCGGCCGGCCGTACGTGGACGCGGCCGTCTCCGGCGGCGCCTCCCGCCGGCGGGTCCTCGTCCGGCACCTGCTGCCCGGGGTGCTGCCGCAGGCCGGGCTGGCGGCGGTGCTGATGGTCCCGCACGCCATGTGGCACGAGTCCGCCCTGTCCTTCCTCGGCCTGGGCCTGCCCGCGCACCAGGCCAGCCTCGGCACCCTCGTCCAGGCCGGCCGCGGCTCGCTGCTCGCGGGGGACTGGTGGCCCACCCTCTTCCCCGGCCTGCTCCTGATCGCCCCCACGCTGGCCATCGCCGGCCTCGCGGGTGCCTGGCGCGAGCGCCTCAACCCCCGCCGCCGCTCGGAGCTGACCCTGTGAGCCCGCACCCCGCGCACCCGTCCGCCGCCGCCTCTTCCGTCGCCCCGCCCGCCGGGGAGGTCCTGCGCGTCGAGGGGCTGTCCGTCCGCTTCCGGATGCGTGGCGGACGGTACGTCGAGGCCGTCTCCGACGCCGCGTTCCGCCTCGGGCCCGGCGAGTGCCTCGCCCTCGTCGGCGAGAGTGGCTGCGGCAAATCCGTCCTCGCCTCCGCCCTGCTCGGCCTGCTCCCCGCCAACGCCGAGACCGCCGGATCCGCCCGCCTCGCCGACGGCCTGGACCTGCTCGCCGCCGACGAGCGGACCCTGGCCCGCACCGTACGCGGACGCCGCGTCGGCCTGGTCCCGCAGAGCCCGGCCGCGCACCTCACCCCCGTCCGCACCGTCCGCTCCCACCTGGAGGAGACCGTCCGCGAGCTCACCGGCCCCGGTGGCCCGCGCGCGGCCGCCGAAGCCGCGGCCGCACGGGCCGCCTTCCCCGCGAGCCACCTCGACCGCTACCCCCACCAGCTCTCCGGCGGCCTCGCCCAGCGCGCCGCCACCGCCCTCGCCCTCATCGGGGACGCGCCCCTGCTCATCGCCGACGAGCCCACCACCGGCCTCGACCGGGAGCTCGTCGACCGCACCGCCGACGAACTGCGCGACCACACCCGGGACGCCGGCCGCGCCCTGCTGATGATCACCCACGACCTGGCGGCGGCCCGGCGCATCGCCGACACCGTCGCCGTCATGTACGCGGGCCGGATCGTGGAACTCGCCCCCGCCGAAGCCTTCTTCGGCCAACCGGGACCCCGCCACCCCTACGCCCGCGGCCTGCTCGACGCCCTGCCCGAGCGCGCCTTCACCCCCATCCCCGGCGCCCCTCCCGAGCTGGGCGACCTGCCGCCCGGCTGCGCCTTCGCCGCCCGCTGCGCCCTCGCCGACAGCGCCTGCCGGTCCGGGCGGCCCCCGCTGACCGAAGGGGTGGCCTGCCACCATGCTTGAGCTCAAGGGCATCACCGCCGGTTACGACCCCCGCAGCCCGGTCGTGCGGGACGCGCACCTCGCCATCCCCCTCGGCGAGGCCGTCGGGCTGCTCGGCCCCAGCGGCTGCGGCAAGTCCACCCTGGCCCGGGTCGCCGCCCTGCTGCACCGGCCCGACCGGGGGACGGTGGCCCTCGACGGCCGCGCGGTGACGGGCTTCAGGCACCGGGCCCCGCGCTCCCTGCGCATCGAAGTCGGCGTGGTCTTCCAGCAGCCCCGCCTCTCCGCGGACCCCCGCCTCAGTCTGTACGACCTGGTCGCGGAACCGCTCCGGGCCACGGGCCGGCGTAAGGAAGCGGAATCCGCCGTGGGGGAGCTGGCCGACCTGGTCGGCCTCGGCGCCGACCTCCTCGCCCGGCGCCCCCACGAGGTCAGCGACGGCCAGCTGCAACGCGCCTGCGTGGCCCGCGCCCTGGTCCTGCGGCCCCGCTGGCTGGTCTGCGACGAGATGACCGCGATGCTCGACGCCTCGACCACGGCGGCCCTCGTCGGGGTGGTCGAGGCGTACCGGAGGCAGACCGGAGCCGGCCTGCTGGCCGTCGGACACGATCCGGTGCTGCTCGGCCGCTGGTGCGACCGCACCGCGCACTGGAGCGACATCACCGGCGGTTGACCGGCTGTTGCGCCTTCGTGAATCATCCGGCCCGTCCATGGACTCCTCGGACGGTGCGATCTAGCGTCTCCGCGGCGGCGCGATGCCGACCCGATGCCGGCGCGACGCCGCCAGCACCGTGGAGCAAGGAGGGCGACCGGATGTTCCGAAGAGCGCTGAACTGCGCCGTGGTCCCAGCCCTCGCCGTGCTGACGGCCCTCGGCGGGACCGCCCCCGCCGCGGGGGCCGACGAGATCCCCAAGACCCCCGGCCACCGCCTGGTCAGCCAGTACGAAGGCGCACCCGCCACCCCCGCCCCGCTGCCGGGCGCGGCCCCGCCCCAGCACCCCTTCCTCGCGCCCAACGGCCGCAGCGGCATGCACGCGGACGCGGCCGGCAGCGCCACCTCGCCGTGGTCCGGCCCGCTGGGGAAGAACCCGCGGGTCACCAGCGAGAGGATCGCCGCCCTCGGCGGCGAATGCGCCACCGCCACCTTCGACGCGGGCGGCCGCCTCGTCACCGTCTGCGGCACCTTCTCCGGCTTCCAGGTCAAGCTCCTGGAGCCCCGTACGCTCGCCACGCTCGCGGAGTACCGGCTCCCGCAGCGCTCCTCCACGGTCGAGGCGATCACCTCCCTCGACTTCACGAAGATCTTCAAGGACACCTCGGGCGGCGCCTACTTCTACCTGGACGACCAGGACCGCGCGGTGCTCGCCGACTCCCGCCAGCACATCCTGCGTCTCGCCCACTCCATGAACCCCGACGGGAGCTGGAAGTTCACCGTCGAAGACGACTGGGACCTCACCGGCCCGGTACCCCACGACTGCGCCGGCTGGACCAACCCGCGGCCCCGCGGCACCTGCGACCCCGTCACCTCGGTCATGCCCGACTGGAACGGCCTCATCTGGTGGGTCACCCGCCAGGGCCGCGTCGGCACCGTCGACCCGGCCACCTCGCGGATCCGTTCCATCCGACTGGCGGGCGAGGAGATCCAGAACTCCTTCTCGGTCGCCGAGGACGGCGTCTCCATCGTCACCGACCACGCCCTCTACGGCTTCCGCACCCGCGCGGACGGTACCCCCGAGGTGCAATGGCGCCAGACGTACGACCGAGGCACCGGGACCAAGCCCGGCTCGGTGAACCAGGGGTCGGGCACCACCCCGGACCTCTTCGGCGACGGCTACGTCGCCATCACCGACAACGCCGACGACCGGATGAACGTCCTGGTCTACCGACGCGGCGCGGACGTCCCCGACGCCCGGCGGCTGGTGTGCAAGGTGCCCGTCTTCGGATCAGGCGCCTCGACCACCGACAACTCGCTGATCACCTGGGGCAACAGCATCGTCGTCGAGAACAACCACGGCTACGAGAACCCGGCCTCGCTGCTCCTGGGCAAGTCGGTCGTCGGCGGTGTCAGCCGCATCGACGTCCGCGCCGACGGGAGCGGCTGCGACACGGTGTGGGAGAGCGCGATCCGCGCTCCCTCCGTGGTCCCGAAGCTCTCCACCGGGAACGGGCTGCTGTACTTCTACGAGAAGGAGCCCAACTCCTGGGGCATCGACGCCTGGTACCTCACCGCCGTCGACTTCCGCACCGGCGAACGCCGCTGGCGGCGGCTGACGGGCACCGGCCCCCTGTACGACAACAACTGGGCGCCGATCACCCTCGGCCCCGACGGCACCGCGTACGTCGGCGTGTTCAACGGCATCGTCGCGGTCCGCGACGGAGGCTGACCCCCGAGCGGACCGCGGCGCGGTCCGCTACACGGCGGTCTCCAGCTGCCGGTCCGCCGGGCGCTCCCGTTCCAGCGCGGAGGGCGGCACGGGCTTGGCCAGTTCGAGGCTCGCCTCCAGGTCGTCCAGTGCGAGGCGGGCGGCGGCGATCCGGTCCCGGACCTCGTCGACGGGGTCCATGGCGTTCGCCGCGCGCTCCCGGGCCCGCGCGTCGGCCTCCTCCATCTCCCGGGCCTCGTCCAGCGAATTGAGCACGACCCCGATCAGGACGTTGACCAGGACGAAGGAGGCGAGGAGCGCGTACGAGGCGTAGTAGAGGATGCTGAACCGGGAGATCTCCAGCCCGGCCCGGACCGCGTCCGTCAGCCCGTCCAGGGTGGTCAGCAGGAACAGGGTGAGCGCGGCCCGCCCGATCGAGCCGTAGTGCTGCGGGTCGGAGGAGGCGAAGCAGACCCAGCCGACCATGGCGTACACGTACACGACCAGCGCGCCGATGAACAGGAAGCTGGCCGTGCCCGGCAGGCTGCGCCCGACCGCGAGCAGCAGGATCCGCAGGTGGGGCAGGAAACGGGCGGTGCGCAGCACGCGGGCGAGGCGCAGCAGCCGCAGCACGGTGGTGTTGTCGCGCAGGAACGGCAGGAAGGCGGAGATCAGGATCAGCAGGTCGAAGAGGTTCCAGGGGTCCCGGAAGAATGCTTTCGGCCGGTCGGCGTGGGCGCCCACCCGCAGCAGCATCTCCAACGTGAAGAGGGTGAGGCAGGACTCCTCCGCGATCTGGAGCACGTGACGGTTCGCGGCGGCCAGCCCGCTGTACGTCTCCACGCCCATCAGCGCCGCGTTGAGCATGATCACGGCGAAGACGCCCATCCCGAACGACGGCGCCTCCGTGATGCTGCGGCAGCGGGCGGCCAGTCTCCTTCGGCCGAAACCGGCCGGCCTGGGGTCCGTCATCTCGCTCCTCGTACTCGTGTCGCTCGTGGTCGGCGGTCGCGCGGACCGGCGCGGGCCGGGGCGCACGCGCCGGTCCGTACGTCCTTCTAACGCCGTACGGGCGATCGGGTTTCAGGCGGTCGTGCGGAGCGGTGCACCCGGGCCGCAGGGCCGGTGCCCCGTCTGAACGGGCCGGCCACCGCCGCGGCACGGACGGGACGAGGCGGGAAGGGTGCCGGAGGCGGCGCCGGACGCATGTACGAAGCGACGCGTGGCGGCGGGGCCAGGCGAGCGGGGCCGAGCCCGACCGGGGCCGAGCCCGGGACCGGGGGGGGGGGGGGGGGGGGGGGGGGGGGGGGGGGGGGGGGGGGGGGGGGGGGGGGGGGGGGGGGGGGGGGGGGGGGGGGGGGGGGAGGGGGGGG
>NZ_JBVHWK010000025.1:0-126712 GCF_055569445.1 Streptomyces sp. NPDC029122
CCCCCCCCCCCCCCCCCCCCCCCCCCCCCCCCCCCCCCCCCCCCCCCCCCCCCCCCCCCCCCCCCCCCCCCCCCCCCCCCCCCCCCCCCCCGCCGCATTTCCGCACCGACCGACCCGGGGGGTTGGAACACATGGGGTTCTTCGACGGGATCAGGGGCGCTCGCGCCATGGGCTTCGACTCGGGCAACGCCTCGTCGAACGCCATCGAGCTGACCAAACGGCACCCGACGGTGTCGCTCACCAAACAGCAGGCCGTCCACGGCAACATGCGCGTGAACCTCTCCTGGCGGATGCGCACCTCCGACTTCGGCGGCCGCTCCGGCCAGAGCGGCCAGCTCTTCCGGCATCCGTTCAAACTCTTCAAACCGGACATCGTGCAGGCCCACACCCAGGGCATGGTCAACGTGGACCTGGACATGGGCTGTCTCTACGAGCTGACCGACGGCACCCGGGGCGCCGTACAGCCCCTGGGCAACCTGCTCGGCGACCTCAACGACCCGCCGTACGTGAAGCTCAGCGGCGACGACCGGTTCGGTTCGGGCTCGGGGGAGACCCTGTACATCAACCTCGACCACGCCGCCGAGATCAAACGGCTGCTCGTCTTCGTCTACATCTACGACCAGACCCCGGCCTTCGACCGGACCCACGCCCTGGTCACCCTCTACCCGACCGCCGGACCCAGGATCGAGATCCCGCTGGACGAGCGGCACCCGCAGGCCCGCTCCTGCGCGGTCCTCTCCCTGGAGAACGTCAAGGGCGAGCTGCTCGTCCGCCGCGAGGTGAAGTTCGTGTACGGGTTCCAGGCCGAGCTGGACCGGCTGTACGGCTGGGGGCTCCAGTGGGGCCGGGGCTACAAGAGCACCAAGGCCTGAGCGCGGGGGCCGCGCGGCCCCCGCCCGTTCAGCGGCGGACGAACTGCGGACCTTGCACCGGCAGCCGGAAGGACGGGTCGCCGCCCGGAGCCGGCACCGGGGCGGGGGACACCGGCTGCGGATAGCCGTAGGCCGGCGGGGCGGCCGGCGGGGCCTGGGTGACCGGCGCCGGCGCCGGAGGGCGCATGGCGGCGGTCTGCTCCGACCCCGGGGCCGGGGCGGTGGCCGGGGCCGGCTCCCCGCCGGAACCGGCCGCCTCGGCGGCGTTCTCGTCGACGGAGATGCCGTGGTCGGTGGCCAGCCCCACCAGGCCGTCGGAGTAGCCCTCGCCCAGGGCGCGGAACTTCCACGCCTCGCCCCGGCGGTACAGCTCCCCGCAGATCAGCGCCGTCTCGGCGCCGGTCTCCGGGTGGACGTCGAAGTGGGCCAGCGGCTCGGGAGCGCCGCCCGGGGTGGCGTCGTACAGCTGGATGCGCAGGTCGCGGACCTGCTCGAAGGGCACGTCCTCGGCGGAGGCCACCACCAGGACCCGGTCCACGACCGGAGGAACGGCACGCAGATCCGCCTGGACGGCGTCGGTGACCCCGTTGCCCACCTGCTTCTTGCCCAGGCGCCACACGGACCCCGAGGGGTGCCGGGGCTGGTTGTAGAACACGAAGTCCTCGTCCGAGCGCACGCGCCCGTCCGCTCCCACGAGCAGCGCGGAGGCGTCCACGTCCGGCACCTCGGGTCCGGTGGTCCAGCGCAGCACCGCCCGTACCGCCGTGGCGGTCACCGGGATGTTGGAGCCCTTCTGCATCGCGTGCGTCATGCCCGTCATCCTGCCCTCCCGGGGCCGACCGGGACAATGCGGCCCCCCGTAGGGCCTTGTTCCGAGAGCGGGAGCTGGGCATGGTGCAAGAGGGTTACCTGAACTTCATGTGCTCGAGGAACTCTTGACTCGCGTTCGTACGTACTATTACCGGCCACGCCAGTTGGGCCGCCGAGGCAGTACGGGGGAAGCACATGCGTCACTTCGGGCACATATCGCCCACCGTCCGAAAGGACCTCTTCCACCAGGAGCCGGCCGAGTTCACCCTGGCCTCCCCGGCCCGCACCCTGGCCGCCGCCCTCGGAGCGACCCTCTACAGCCCGGCCATCCGGCCGAAGCTGGCCGAGGACATCCGCAAGCAGGCCGGCCGCGGCGTCGTCTCCATGGTCCTCTGCCTGGAGGATTCCATCAGCGACGCCGACGTGGTGGACGGCGAGGAGAACCTCGTCCGGCAGTTCGCTGCCCTCGACACCGAGGGGGCGGACCCCGCCGGGCTGCCGCTCCTCTTCATCCGCGTCCGCACCCCCGAGCAGATACCCGATCTCGTCCGGCGGCTAGGCCGCTCGGTGCACAACCTGGCCGGATTCGTACTACCCAAGTTCACCGAAAGCCGTGGAACGGCCTTCCTCGACGCCGTCGCCCACGCCGAGGCGGCCGCCGGACTGCCCCGGCTGTACGCCATGCCGGTCCTGGAGACCCCCGACCTCCTCCACCTCGAAACCCGGGTCGAGGCCCTCGCCGGCATCTCGCGCACCGTCAACCGCTACCGCGAGCGGGTCCTCGCCCTGCGCCTGGGCGTCACCGACTTCTGCTCCCTCTACGGACTGCGCCGCACCCCCGACATGACCGCCTACGACGTCCAGATCGTCGCCGGGGTCATCGCCGACGTCGTCAACGTCCTCAGCCGCGCCGACGGCACCGGCTTCACCGTCACCGGCCCCGTCTGGGAGTACTTCCGCAGCCAGCAGCGCCTCTTCAAGCCGCAGCTGCGCCGCAGCCCCTTCCTGGAGGAGGGCGTGGAGGAACTGCGCACCGCCCTGATCGAACACGACCTCGACGGGCTGCTGCGCGAGATCGAGCTCGACCGCGCCAACGGGCTGCTCGGCAAGACGTGCATCCACCCGGCCCACGTCACTCCGGTGCACGCGCTGTCGGTGGTCTCCCACGAGGAGTTCAGCGACGCCCAGGACATCCTGCGCCCCGAGCGCGGCGGCGGCGGCGTGATGCGCTCCGCCTACACGAACAAGATGAACGAGGTGAAGCCCCACCGAGCCTGGGCCGAGCGCACCATGCTGCGCGCCGAGGTCTTCGGTGTGGCGAAGGAGGAGGTCGGCTTCGTCGACCTCCTGACGGCCGGGCTCCAGGTGTGAGCCGGCCGGCCATGACGAGGAAGGGCAAGACCATCGACACGGTGTGGTCGGGAACCTGGGTCGCCGAGCGGCTGGGCGTGGACCTGAGCCAAGCCGCCGGCGAGACATCGCCGCGGCTGAAGGAGCTGCTCGGGCTGGCCCTGCGGCACAATCCGAAGCGGGCGCACCTGCTCGTCTCACGGGTCCTGGGCAAGCACGTCCCACAGTCGCCCGAAGCCGTGTACGCCGCCGGCCACGGGCTGGGCGTACGGGTCCGCGAGCTGCTCGGGGAATCCGCCGCCGCCGCGGTGGTCCTCGGCTACGCCGAAACCGCCACCGGCCTCGGCCACTGCGTCGCCGACGGCCTGGGCCCCGCCCCCTACCTGCACTCCACGCGCCGCCCGGTGCCGGGGCTGCGGCCCGCCGGCGGGTTCGAGGAGGCCCACTCGCACGCCACCTCGCACCTCCTGCTGCCCGAGGACCCCGCGCTGCTGGCCGGGCAGGGGCCGCTGGTCCTCGTCGACGACGAGTTCTCCACCGGCAACACCGTCCTGAACACCATCCGCGACCTCCACACCCGCCACCCCCGCGCGCACTACGTGGTCGTCGCCCTCGTCGACATGCGCTCGGCCGCCGACCGCGACCGCCTCACCGCCTTCGCCGCCGAGCTCGGCGCGCGGGTCGACCTGATCGCCCTGGCGTCCGGGACGGTCTCCCTCCCGGACGGGGTCCTCGCCAAGGGACGGGCCCTGGTCGAGGAGCACGAGGCCGCCGACGCCGACGCCGACGCCGCCGCCGCCGCCGGGACGGGGACGGGCGTTCCGCCGGCGGTCACCCGGGTCCGGCTCGGCTGGCCCGCGGGGCTGCCGGACGGCGGCCGCCACGGCTTCACCCCCGCGCACCGCGAGACGCTGGAGGCCGCCCTGCCCGCCATGGCCGCGCGGCTCGCGGGCGCGCTGGGCGAGCGGCCCGGGAGGGTCCTCGTACTCGGCAACGAGGAGCTGATGTACGCGCCGCTGCGCCTCGCGCGGGCCCTGGAGCAGTCCGGCGCGGCACGCGAGGTGCGGTTCTCCACCACCACCCGCTCGCCCGTGCTCGCCGTGGACGACCCCGGCTACGCGATCCGGACCCGGCTGGTCTTCCCGGCCCACGACGACCCCGCCGACGGGCCCGGGGAACGCTACGCCTACAACGTCGCCGGGGCCGGTTTCGACACCGTCGTCGCCGTCGTCGACTCCGCCGGGGACACGCCCCGGCTCCACGCGGGACTGCTCGCCCGGCTGGCACCGCACACCGGCCGGGTCGTCCTGGCCGTCGTACCGTCCTACGTACCCGACCGGCAGGAGCCGACCGTGACCGAGCCGCCGCTGCCCGAACCGCTGCGGGGGCCGGCCTTCTCCTCGTACGCCTCCGAGGACGTCGGCTGGCTCCTCCAGGACCTGTCCGGCGTGCGGCTGGAGGCCCCGACCGAGGAACGCGAGGAGGCCATCCAGGCGGGCGGCGCCCACTACGCCGAGTCCCTGCCCGTCGAGTACCAGCCCTCGCCGCAGTACCAGGAGCTGTACCGCAGCGCCCTGGACGCCTCGGCGGCGCGCATCGCCCGTGCCGTCGGCACCGTCACCGAGACCGTGCTCGCCGAGCGTTCCCCCTCGCCCGTGCTGGTCTCCCTGGCCCGCGCCGGGACCCCCGTCGGCGTGCTGATGCGCCGCTGGGCCCGCGCCCGGCACGGCCTGGACCTGCCGCACTACGCCGTCTCCATCGTGCGCGGCCGCGGCATCGACGCCAACGCCCTGCGCTGGCTCGCCGCCCACCACGACCCGGCCGACGTCGTCTTCGTCGACGGCTGGACCGGCAAGGGCGCCATCACCCGCGAGCTGCGGGAGGCCCTGACCGGCTTCGAAGGCTTCAACCCGGAGATCGTCGTCCTCGCCGACCCCGGGTCCTGCGTGGACACGTACGGCACGCGCGAGGACTTCCTGATCCCCTCCGCCTGCCTGAATTCCACCGTTTCCGGACTCGTCTCGCGTACGGTGCTCAGGTCCGACCTGGTCGGCCCCCGCGACTTCCACGGCGCGAAGTTCTACCGGGAGCTGGCCGGAGCCGATGTCTCCGCCGCCTTCGTCGACACCGTGGCCGCCCGCTTCGACGAGGTCGCCGACGCGGTCGCCGCCGAGGTCAAGGAGCTCCTCGCCGCCGACCGCACCCCGACCTGGGCGGGCTGGGCGGCGGTGGAACGGATCAGCGAGGAGTACGGCATCCACGACGTGAACCTGGTCAAGCCGGGCGTCGGCGAGACGACCCGGGTGCTGCTGCGCCGCGTGCCGTGGAAGATCCTGGCCCAGCGCGGGGCCGGCTCCGACCTGGACCACGTACGCCTGCTCGCCGAGCAGCGCGGCGTGCCGGTCGAGGAGGTCGACGACCTGCCCTACATGTGCGTGGGACTGATCCACCCGCGCTTCACGCGCGGCGCCACGGGCGCCGACGGAAAGGCTGTGGCCTCCAAGTGACCGTCCTCGTAGCCAGTGACCTCGACCGTACGCTCATCTACTCGTCGGCCGCCCTCGCCCTGACCATGCCCGACCCCGAGGCCCCCCGGCTGCTGTGCGTCGAGGTGCACGAGAGCAGGCCGCTGTCCTACATGACGGAGACGGCGGCGGCGCTGCTCGCCGGGCTGGCCGCCGACCCGGCGGCGGTGTTCGTCCCGACCACCACCCGCACGCGCAAGCAGTACCAGCGGATCCGCTTCCCCGGCCCCCCGGCCCGGTACGCGATCTGCGCCAACGGCGGCCAGCTGCTGGTGGACGGCGTCCCGGACCGGGACTGGCGGCGCGCGGTGGCCGCACGCCTCGCGGCGGAATGCGCCCCGCTGGAGGAGGTGCACCAGCACCTGCTGGCCGTGTCCGATCCGGTGTGGCTGCGCAAGACGCGCGTGGCGGAGGACCTCTTCGCGTACCTGGTCGTCGAGCGGGCCCTGGTGCCCGACGAGTGGCTCAAGGCCCTGACGGAGTGGTGCGCGGCGCGCGGCTGGACGGTCTCGCTCCAGGGCCGCAAGATCTACGCCGTCCCGCGGCCGCTGACCAAGAGCGCCGCCATGCGGGAGATCGCCCGCCGCACGGGCGCCTCCACGACCCTCGCCGCCGGCGACTCGCTGCTGGACGCCGACCTGCTGCTGGCGGCCGACCGGGCCTGGCGGCCCGGGCACGGGGAGCTGGCCGACGCGGGCTGGACCGCTCCCACGGTGACGGCCCTGAGTGCGGCCGGAGTCGTGGCGGGTGAGCAGATCGTCCGGGAATTCGGCCGGGCCGTTGCGACACTGACCGCATGACCAAGGGCAACAGCACCAAGATCACTGACGAGCTCTACCAGTACGTCCTGGCCCACAACCCCCCGCTGGACGAGGTCCAGCGGGGGCTGGTCAGGACCACCTGGGAGAAGTTCCCCGAGTCGGCCGGCATGCAGTCCGCGGAGGAACAGGGACCGCTGCTGGCCTTCCTGGTCAGGCTGACCGGAGCCCGCCACATCGTGGAGGTCGGCACCTTCACCGGCTTCTCCGCCCTGTCCATGGCCCAGGCCCTCCCGGCCGACGGACGCCTGATCACCTGTGACGTGTCGCAGGAGTGGACGGCGTATGCCCGCGAGGCGTGGCGGGCGGCGGGCGTCACCGACCGGATCGAGCTGCGCATCGCCCCCGCGCTGGAGACCCTGCGCGCCATGCCGGCGGAGCCGCACATCGACATGGCGTACGTGGACGCAGACAAGGAGAACCAGATCCTCTACTGGGAGGAACTGGTACCGAGGCTGCGCCCGGGCGGGCTGATCGTCACCGACAACACCCTGTTCCACGGCACGGTGCTCGACGAGTCGCCCACCGGCCGGGGGGCGAGCGTCCGCGCGTTCAACGAGCACGCCATGGCCGACACCCGCATGGACTCCGTCCTGCTGGCGATCTCCGACGGCCTGACCCTCTCGCGCAAGCGCTGAGCCGCCCCGGGGGCGTCAGCAGCAGCCGCCCCCACCGCAGCAGCCGCCCCCGCCGGCCGGCGCGGGAGCACTGCTGGTCCCGCCGACGGCGACGGCGGAGAGCAGCTTGACGGTGTCGGCGTGCCCGGAGGGGCAGTCGGCGGGCGCGGACGACTCGGCCATCGGCCGGCTGACCTCAAAGGTGTCGTCGCAGGTCCGGCAGCGGTATTCGTAACGAGGCATGCACACAGGCTACGCAGTGCCGCGGCCGGACCGGAATCCCTCCCGGACCCGCTGCTCGCGCGCCGCCTGGTCGGGGTGGCGGGCGCGCCAGTACGGATTGTCGTGCGGCAGGGCGCTGCCGACCCGCCCGTACATCCCGAACCACATCAGCATCACGCCGACGACGAAGCTGAACAGCACGTTCTGGATCCGGAACGCCAGGAAGTTCAGGCTGGAGTCCAGCAGGGCGAGGTTGACGAACCCGCTCGCGATGAAGGCCAGCCCGAGCACGATGTTCAGGGTGGAGGCGAAGGTTCCGCCGATCACCATCCCAGCGAACAGCAGCCCGCCGATGCAGATCGACAGGACGCTCAGCGCGCCGTTGGTGTTCAGGGCCAGCACCGTGTCGCCACCGGTGTCGAAGAAGCCGATCCGGTCGATCAGCCCGAGGATCCCGAAGGCGATCAGCAGCAGGCCGGTGAGGCCGGCGCCGACCCGGTAGACCTTGCTGAGCTTGTGGTCGGTGGGCAGGTGCTCGTCGAGCCGGGCGTTGACGGGGTGCAGCAGACGCTCCACCAGGCGGGGGCCCCGCGGCCCGGGCGGCGGCCCGTACGGCTCGTGGGGTACGTAGGGCGCGTAGTGCTCGTGGGGCTCCGTGCACCCGTACGCCGCGTGCGGCGCGTAGGTCTCGTGACGTGCGGGGAGTGCGGGCGGCACGTAGCGCGTGCGGGGCCGGTGGAACATGCGGGCAGCCATAACGCCCTCCTCTGCTCCGTTCCAGCATCCGCCGCCGCCCCCGCCCGGACAACCGCGGGGGCTACGGACCCGGCCGGCGACGCTCCGGGCGTACCGCTGCCGGGCCTCGGGCAACGGCGGAGGGTTACGGGCCTGGTCGGGGATGCTGCCGCCCGCTGTCCCGGCCGCGCGCCCGGCCGGTGGCGGGCTACCCGGTCCCGCGCTGGTCGCGGATGTCCGACACCACCCGGCCCACCGCCGCCCGGACCTGCTCCATCTCCTGGATGAAGTGCCAGTAGTCCGGGTGCCGCCCCTCCAGCCCGGCCAGCGCCCGCTCCATCCGTGCCACCGCCTCGTCCAGCGGCCGCGCGTGCCGCGGATCGGGCACGCTCCGGCCGGCCATCGCCAGCCGCTGCGCGTCCCGGATCGCGAACCGGGTCCGCTGCGCCTCCTCCTTGGGGTCCCGCGCCACCGCCTCCAGCCGCGTGAGCCGGTCCTGCGCGGCCGACACCGCCTCGTCGGTGGCGTCCAGCGCGGCCCGTACCGCCTCGACCAGTGCCGATACGTCGGCCCAGCGCTGTTCCTCCCGCGCCCGGGCGGCCTCCCCGAGCCGGTCCTCGGCCCGCGCGACATCGCGTACTGCCTGATCGGGGACGTGCTGGAGGTCCTGCCAGCAGGCCGCGCTGAAGCGGCGCCTCAGCTCGCTGAGCACCGGATCCACGCGGTCCGCCCGGTTGCGCAGCGCCTGCGCCCGGGTCCGCAGGCTCACCAACCGCCGGTCGATCTCCGCGGCCCGCTCCGGCAGCCGCGCCGCCTCCGCCCGTACGGTCTCCGCGTCCCGCAGGATCCGGTCGGCGCGCTGCACGGTCTCCTGCACCCCGTGCCGGGCCGCACCCTGGTTCAGCTTCGTCAGCTCCGGCCCCAGCGCCGCCAGCCGCGCCGCGAGGTCGTCGGCCCGCATCCCCTGGGCCCGTACCGCGTCCAGCGCGTCACTCGCCGCCAGCAGCGCGGCCTTCGCGCGCTCCCGCGCGGGCGCGACCCGGGCCAGCTGCGTCTCCGCCTTGTCCAGCAGTGGCTGCAGCCCCTGCGCGAACCGCTCCAGCTCCCCCTTGACCCGCACCAGCTCGTCCCGTGCCCGGGTCAACTGCTGCCGCGCCTGGTGCGCGACGGAGCCCTCCAGGTCGACCCGGTCCAGGTCGTGCGCGTCGACGGCCTCGATGTACGCGTGGCTCACCTCGTCGATCCGCCGCCCGAGCGCGGCGAACCCCTCGGTGGCCTGCCGCGCCGCGGGAGACCCGTCGGCGGCGGCGATGGTCTCGATGGAGATCCGCAGATCCCGCTGCGCGGTGTCCAGCTCGTAGAACGCGGCCGCCGCGGCATCCTTCGCCGCCTGCGCATCCGCCCGCCGACTCTCGTCCCGCCCACCGAACCACCGCCGGGATGCCGTCGTCACAATCCCTCTCCCGTGCCCCGTCCGCCCATGCCCCGGTCCATTCTCCCCCACGGGAACGGGATTGCGTGGGGGGTCCGCCCTGCATGTAGGCTGTCCACTCGTCCACGGGTGCGTAGCTCAGGGGTAGAGCGCTGCTCTTACAAAGCAGATGTCGGCGGTTCGAAACCGTCCGCGCCCACACGTGACGAAGACCCCCCGCCGTTCACGGCGGGGGGTCTTCCGCATGTCTGGGGTTCAGGCGTTGGGGCGCTTGCCGTGGTTGGCCTTCTTCTTCTTGCGGGCGCGCTTCTTGTTTCCTCGCTTGGCCATGGTGTGGCTCCCTGGGTCCCTGGTGCCGAACGATCCGGGCGTTCGTCAGTCTAGGTTCCGGGCCGGTTTCCCGCGCGGTGACACGGGGATCTGGAAGGTGTGGCTGGGGGAGCGGAGTGGGTCTGGGTCGCGGGGCTCGGGGTGGTGGGGCTCGGGCTGCTGGTGGTCGCCCTGCTGGGGCAGGGCCGGTTCGAGCGGGAGCGGGACGCCGAGCGGACGCGGCTGCTCGCGCGGTTGGGCGAGGGCCCGCGGGAGGCGGGGGATCCGCGGCTGGTGGACGCCGGGGCGCATCAAGGGGCGTCGGCCGAGCTGGGGGACGGGCATGACGACTTCACGCCGATCCTCGTGGAGTACTACGCGTACGGCCTGACGCAGGCGCGCAGCAGCTTCGCCACGAGCCAGCGGTTCGCCGGGGTCGGCGCGGCCGTGCTGCTCCTCGGGGTCGGGCTCGCGGTGTGGAAGGCGGAGAGCACGGGGGACGCGTACATCGGGGTCGTCACCAGTTCCGCCGGCCTGGTCGTCACGCTCGTCGGGCAGCTGTTCCACCGGCGCGCCGACCTGGCCCTGCGGCACATGGCCGCCCAGACCGCGTCCCTGCGCGAGGACCGGCGGGCCGCCGAGAGCACCCAGCAGGCCATAGGCCTCCTGGAGGAGGTGTCCGACCCGGAGCTGCGCGGAAGGCTCCAGGCCGGGCTCATCATGAAGCTTTCCGGGGCCGAGCTGCCGCCGGCCGCGCCATAGTGGAGGTATGTGCCGCTCCATCAAGACTCTGCGCCCGCCCGCCATCCCCGAGAAGGCCACCGAGGAGGAGATCCGGGCGGCCGCGCTCCAGTACGTACGGAAGGTGTCCGGGTTCCGTGCCCCGGCCGCGCACAACCAGGAGGTTTTCGACGCCGCCGTGGACGCCGTCGCGGAGGCTACCGCCGCGCTGCTCGACGGCGTGCAGGTCCGGGGCCGGACGACCGCTGCTGTCTGACCGGGCCGTCAGCCCGCGTGGGCCCAGCGGCGGCGCAGCAGCCAGATGCCGGTGCCGAGCGCGCCGGCCGTGAGGGTGCCGCCCAGGGCGATCTGGCCCGGGCTCATGGACTCGACGCTGCCGCCGAGGCCGCCGCGGGCGGCGCCGGGGCTGACGTGGAGGGTGACCGTGACGCGGCGGCCCCCGGTTCCGCCGCACTCGAAGGTGACGGGGTAGGAGCCGGCGGCGGCGTCGCGGTAGACGGTGGCCGTGCCGAAGAGGTTGTTCGCGTTCCGGCTGCCCGGAGCCAGCGAGACGTCGCCGAAAGCGCGGGACGAGGCCCTGCCGGTGGAGGTGTCGCAGCCGTCGACGTTGAGACTCACGCGGCCGCCGGGGGCGACGGTGCCAGGGGAGACGGTGGCTGAGGGGGCGGCGGAGGCGAGCGTGGCGGGTGTGACGGCCGCGACGACGAGTGTCGCGGCGGCGATCCCGGTCAGGCGGCTCCGGTTGCGCGTGCGCGTGGAAGACATGGAGGGAACTCCTCGGGCTCGTCGAAACGGCGCGGCCAGGGACGGGGCGGGATGCGTATGCGGACGGGGGACGGGGATGCGGATGGGAGTGCGCCGTCTTCTGGACGCTAGAAGCCCCTGAGGGAGGCGGCGATCCCTGCCGGGTGAACGGGTGACTGGCCTGCTCCCTTCGGGGGGCGGCGCATCCCTGTCGACGTCTGCTCGGGTTACGCCCGGGGATGCGGGTCAGGTGCGGACCGGGGTGGGCCGCGGCGCAGGCGGCGGAGCCTGGCGGGACCGGTGTGGGTGGGGCGCGGTCCGGGAGGGGCCGGGTGGGTGGCGGGAGGACCTGCCGGGTTCCGTGCGGGGCCTGGCCGGCTTCTGTGCGGGTCCGGAGCCGTCCGGAAAGGCCGGGTCAGGTCAGGCTCGGACCGGGGTGCGGCGCGCGAGGCAGTGCCCGGGATCTGTGCGGTGCGGGCGGTCCGGGAAGGGCGGGCCAGGGACAGGGGCCGGGTGGGGCGGCGCTGCGGGGTCTGGCCGGGTTCTGTGCGGTGCGGGTGGCGCGGTCCGGGAGGGGTGGGGCAGGCCCCGGTGGTGGCGGGAGGGCCTGGCCGGCTGGGGGCGGGGTCGGGGAGGGCTGGGGTCAGGCCGGGGCCGGGGACGGGGAGGGGCGGCGGCGTACGAGGTAGGCGGCCAGGGAGCCCGCCGCGAAGAGGGCGGCCAGGGAGACCGCGGTGCCGAGCCAGGCCGTGCCCAGCCACTGGGTGCCGAAGTAGCCCAGCGACACGCTGTAGCTCGCCCAGCTGATGCCCGCCAGCACCGACCAGGGCAGGAACTCCGACGCCTTGCGCCGCGTCCGGCCCGCGCCAAGGGAGACGACCGAGCGGCCGGCCGGCGCGAAGCGGGCGATGACCACCAGTGCGCCGCCGCCCCTCGCCAGGGCGGTCCCCAGGCGTTCCTGGGCGCGGGTCAGCCGGCGGGAGCGGGCGATGGCCCGGTCCAGCCGGTCTCCGCCGCGCCGGGCCAGCCGGTACGCCGCCGTGTCGCCCAGTACGGAGGCTGTCGCCGCGACCACCAGCAGGAGCCGGATGTCGGGGGCCTGGGCGGGTGCACCCGTCGCCGCGGCCGCGGCGGCGGTGATCACCAGCATCCCGCTCGGCAGCACCGGCAGGAACACGTCGAGCACCACCGACACCGCCACCACGGCGTAGATCCAAGGGCTCGTGGTCAACGACCCCAGAGTCTCAAGCAAAGCGGGACTCCCCAGTCCGAAGCGCCGCGTCGTCGCGGGGAGCGGCAGGGGCGGCTGACAGCCATACAGCGTACGCCCGGAGTCGGCCCGGGGAAGCCGTGGCCTACTCCACCGCGGTGAGTTCCCGGTCCAGCAGCGTCACCAGCCGGGCCCCGGCCCGGCCCGACCGGGCCTGGTCCAGCCGCAGCCGGGCGCTGCGGCCCGCCAGGGCCAGCGTCATCAGCTGGTTGCCGAACCACGGTCCACCCGTACGGCGCCAGCTCACCGGCGGCCTTCCCGTCCGGCCGTGCCGGGAGAAGCCGCGCCCCAGCCACCGGCCCAGCCGCGACCAGCCCAGCCGGAACCCCCACTTCACCACCCGGTGGATGGAGTTGTGCACGGGGGAACAGGTCAGCTGGAACACCCGGGCCGTGCTCGGTATTCGGGGCTCGGCCACGTACGCGTGATGGACGTCTCCGGACAGGACGGCGACCGTCGCCGGGGCCCTCGGGCCCGTGCCCACCTCCTCGATCAGGTCGCTCAGCGCCGCGAACGACGCCGGGAACGCCGCCCAGTGCTCCAGATCGCTGCGCCGCCGCAGGTCCTCCCCGACGCGCGCCCACCGCGCCCCGCGCTCCCCCCGGCAGAGCGCGGCATTCCACACTTCCGCGTCATGGATCAGCGGGGGCATCAGCCACGGCAGCGAGGACCCGATCAGCAGGTGGTCGTAATTCCCGTGACCCTCCAGCGCGTTCTCCCGGAGCCAGAGCTGCTCCCCGGGGTCGAGCATGGCCCGTCCGTCCTCGGCGAGCACCCGGGCCGCCCGGGTGTCCACCATCAGCAGCCTCGACCGGCCGAAGTCCCGCCGGTAACTCCAGCGCACCGAAGCCGGGTCGGCGTCCGCCGAGGCCGCGAAGGCGCGCAGCGCGTCGGTGCCGTCCGGGGTGGAACGTACGGCCGCGTACACCGTGTCCGCGGCGAGTTCGGCGGGGGAGAGGTTGCCCAGGTGCTGGTACACCCAGTAGGACATCAGCCCGCTGAGCACCCGCTCCGGCCACCACGGAGTCGACCGCATCTCCGCCACCCAGGCCGCGCTGGTGTTCCAGTCGTCGATGACGTCGTGGTCGTCGAATATGTGCAGGCTGGGGACCGTCGACAGGAGCCAGCGGATCTCCGGGTCGAGCCAGGACTCGTAGTACAGCCGGGTGTACTCCTCGTAGTCCGCGACCTGCGCGCCCGGTGCCTCCCGCAGGTCGCGGCGCGCGGCGAGCCATTCGCGGGTGTCGCGTGAGAGGTGGTCCGCGTACACCTGGTCGCCGAGCAGCAGCAGGACGTCGGGCCGTACTTCCTGGGGGTGGTGGGCCAGCCGCGCCGCGAGGGTGTCGAGGGCGTCGGCCCCGTGCGGCCCGCGCCGGCGGGCGGGCGGGGCCGCCTGACGGCAGGAGCCGAAGGTGACGCGGAGCCCGGGGGCGGGCCGCCCGGGGCCTCCCCCCACGGCGGGGGTGCTGATGGTGCTCGGCGGGAAGCCGTCGCCGTCCGCCGGCCAGACGAGGCGGCCGTCGAGCAGTACCTCGTACGCCGTGGTCGTGCCCGGGGTCAGGCCGGTGACCGGCACCAGTGCGTAGTGGTGGCCGGCTATCTGGAAGGTGCGGATGCTGCCGCCCGATCCGTCGGCACACCGCACCTCGGCCGTGCACGGGCGGTCCGCCTCGACCCATATCGTGGCGGAGTCGCCCGTGTCCCAGTCGACGTAGCGCAGCAGTGGTCCCAGTCGCAGCCCGGCCATCCAACTCCCCCTCCTCGGCAGCCCTTTCGATCACGGTAAGGGGCGGGAGGGGGCTGGGCCTCCCCCTGGCGGGGGATAGCGCGGGTGAAAATCCCGGGACTTCCCCGAGGGGGCCCGGAGAGGGCCGGGCGGTGACCGGGAACGGACCGGGCGGGGCTTCGGGTCAGCAGCCGTTCAGGAGGTTCACCAGGGCCGTCTTCTCCCCGGAGTCCATCCTCAGGCCCCAGTACTGCTTCACCTGGACCCACATGCGGGCGTACGTGCAGCGGTACTCGGTGCGCGGCGGCAGCCACTTGCCGGGGTCGAGGTCGCCCTTGGCCTGGTTGACGTTGTCGGTGACGGCGATGAGCTGCGGCCGCGTGAGGTCGTTGGCGAACTGCTGGCGCTTCGTGGTGGTCCAGGAGCTGGCCCCGGAGCGCCAGGCCTCGGCGAGCGGGACCATGTGGTCGATGTCGATGTCGGAGGCGGCGGTCCAGGTGGCGCCGTCGTACTCGGAGTACCAGCTGCCGCTCACGGAGGCGCAGGAGGAGTCGGTCACGACGTTCACGCCGTCGCGCTTGAGGACCGTCTCGCGGGTGTTGCAGGTTCCGGAGACCGTGCTCCAGTGGGGGAACAGCGAGCGGCTGTAGCCCGTGAGGGAGCCCTCGGCCGCCGGATTGACGGTGGCCAGGTAGGAGCGGGCCTCGGCGGCGGTGATGGGGGTGGGCGGAGCGGCCAGGGCGGCCGGAGCGTTCACGAGCGAGGTGAGGGAGGCGAGGGCGACGGCGGACGCGAGGACGCCCGCGCGCCCGATGCGACGCGCGTAGACGGAGGGCGTGCGGGTGGATATGAGGGCCATGGAGGGCTCCCTGGGTGCGGGGGGTGTGGCCGTGCGGCCCCGGCGGGGCGCGGCCATGGTGGCGGCGCCAGATGTCGCGGGGACGGGCACCAGGTGACAGATTGCCGACATGGGCACGTCACATCAAGGGCGGCAACGTCCCCCACTCAAGGGGAAGTTGATATTCCGGCGCTCGAAGCCGGGATCGAAGCGGGGGTGAGTGGGGTCAAACTCACATACCGGACGCCGTCGCCCCGCCGGTGCCGTCGCGTACCCTGAACGGAGCAGAAGGGGAGTAGCTCTTCGCCGGACCGTCGACATACTGCTGGGTCACCCAGCCGGCGCCCGGAGGCAGACCGCGTCAGCGGCCGGCCAGCGAGACCTTCGGCCGCAGTGCCCTGTCCATGTGACGTGGCGCGCGCGACGCATGTGATGCGTGGCGCGTGACGTGATCACGCCTCCCAGGGCGCCGCCGAGCCGAAGCGACCCCTGAAGAACCCTGGTCTCTCGGTCCGACGGCGTCCTGCCCGACCGACCGATCGAGGTTCCCACCCCGTGTTCAGCTTCAGCGTCCTCGCGATCGCCTTCGGCGTCGTCTTCCTGGCCGAACTCCCCGACAAGACGGCCCTCGCCGGCCTGATGCTCGGCACCCGCTACCGCGCCTCCTACGTCTTCGCGGGCGTCGCCGCCGCCTTCGCCGTGCACGTCGCCCTCGCCATCGCCGCGGGCAGCGTCCTCACGCTCCTCCCGCACCGGCTCGTCCAGGCCGTCGTCGGCCTCCTCTTCCTCGCGGGCGCGGCCATGCTGCTCCTGAAGAAGAACGACGAGGACGAGGAGGTCAAGCCGCCCGCGGACCAGTCCTTCTGGAAGGTCTCGGGGGCCGGTTTCATGCTCATCCTGGTGGCCGAGTTCGGTGACCTGACCCAGATCATGACGGCGAACCTCGCGGCGCGGTACGACGACCCGCTCTCCGTGGGCCTCGGTGCGGTGCTGGCGCTCTGGGCGGTCGCGGGCATCGGAATCCTGGGCGGGCGCACGCTGATGAAGTACGTCCCGCTGAGGCTCATCACCAAGATCGCCGCGGTGGTCATGGCGGCGCTGGCCGGCTTCTCGCTGTACGAGGCGATCACGGGCTGATCGTGCCGTTTCGGCCTGATCTTGCACAATCCGTGCCGATCCGCGCCGATCCGGGATCCTCCGCGCCGGTCGGGGATCCCCCCGCTTCGCGGGGAGGGCGGGCCGTAGCCGCCTGCGGCCGTCCCGCCCTCCCCTCGCCGGCCCGCGGGTCATGCCGGCGCCCTTTGCCGCTCCGGGCTCCCCCCCCATGCGGGGGAGACGGCCCCCACCGGCGGGGGATGTGGGGGCCTTCGCGCCGGGACGAGCATGGCGGTACCAGATCGGGCGAGAGGAACGACGATGACCGCCAGCCACCCCCAGACCCTCCACGGCGTGCCCCGCCACATCAGGTGGGCGGCTTACGCCGTCCCCCTGTGCGCCCTGCCCTCGGGGCTGTGGCGGATAGCGCTCGTCGCCGGCTGGCCCGACTGGCACACCGGGCACGTATGGCTGCCCGGGGAGCGGTGGTACGTGCTCTCGCTCTCCCTGGTCGCCGAGTGCCTGGCGCTGCTCACCCTGGGGCTGGTCGCACCCTGGGGTGAGCGGCTGCCCCGTTGGGTGCCTTTCGCCGGAGGGCGGACGGTGCCGCTCCGCACGGCGGTGACCTGCGCTTCCGTCGGCGCCTTCCTGGTCACGGCGCTCGCCGCGTACGCCACCCTGAACCAACTGTTCGGCTTCGTCCCCCCGTTGAACGACACCGGCGAGACCTTCGCGACCAGTGGCCCGGCCGCGTGGGCCCTGTGGGTCTGCTACGCCCCGATACTCGCCTGGGGGCCGCTCCTGGCGGTGGTGACCCGGGCCTACTACCTGCGCCGGACGCGCGGTGGGAGCGGGCGGCGCGTGGGCGTCATACGGGCAGCGTGAGGGTGAGGCGGACCGTGCCGTCCTCGGCGGGGCCGACGCGGACCGAGGTCAGGTCGGGGACGCGGGTCGTCGGGCCGTGCGCGGCGGCGCGGGGGCCGACACCGATCACGCGCATGCCGGCCGCCAGGCCTGCCGCGATACCGGCCCCGGAGTCCTCGAAGACCACGCAGTCGGCCGGATCCACACCCAGCTCGGCGGCGCCCTTGAGGAAGCCCTCGGGGTCGGGCTTGCTGGCCCCGACGGACTCGGCGGTGACCCGCACGGGCGGCATCGGAAGCCCGGCGGCCGTCATCCGGGCCTCGGCCAGGGCGGCGTCCGCCGAGGTGACGAGGGCGTGCGGCAGGCCCGCGAGCGAGGCCATGAACTCGGGGGCGCCCGCGACGGGGACCACGCCGTCGGTGTCGGCGGTCTCCCGTGCCAGCATCACCGCGTTCTCGGCGTGGTTGAGCTCCATCGGGCGCTCGGGCAGCAGGATCGCCATCGTGGCGTAGCCCTGCCGGCCGTGGACCACCTTCATGGCCTCCTGCGGGTCCAGTCCGTGCGACAGCGCCCACTCGCGCCAGCAGCGCTCGACCACCGCGTCGGAATTGACGATGGTCCCGTCCATGTCCAGGAGCAGCGCCCTGGCGGTGAGGACGGCGGGGGCGGTGGTGGTGCTGGCCGGCATCGGCGGGGCTCCAGACGGGTGGTTAAAGAGAACAAGTGGTTCCGTCCACCGGTCAGGGATTGCGGACGGAACCACTTTGTTTCTTCACGATACAAAACCTGGCGGGGTGCGCGCCACCGACGGCCGAGTGACTTATCCCTCCAAGGCGCTGCGGGTCGCCGGGCCGTAGACGCCGAACTCGTCCTCGTAGATCCCGTTCTCCAGCTGGAAGTCCGCCACCGCCCGCTCCACGCCGCGGCCGTACCGGCCGTCGAACCTGCCCCGGTACAGCGCCTGCTCCCACAGCAGCCGCTGGAGTTTCTCCACCTCGGGGCCCGAGTCGCCGGGACGCAGTGTGGCGGGCTTCGCCGACTTCGGCGGGGCGGTGGGGCTCGGGGCGCGGGTCGCGGTGGGGGAGGGCGACGCCGAACGCGAGGCACTCGGGGAGGCGGACGCGGACGCCGAGCGGGAGGCGCTCGCCGACGGGGAGGACGGGGCCGAGGCGGAGCGGCTCGCCGTCGGGCCGGAGGGCACCTCGGACGGCACGGCCGGGGCGGACTCGGTGACGGGCGACGACGGCTTCGGGTCCACCAGTGCCGCGTCGTGCCCCCCGGACCCCGTGAACAGCACCAGGGCCAGCGCCACCGCGCCGACGGCCACCGCCGCACCCGCAGCGGCCAGCAGCGGCAGCCGCCGGGAGCGTGCCCGCCCGGCGGGGTGTCCGTCGCGGCCCCGCAGGGGAACGGCCCGGAGCTGCACCGTCTGCTCCGCCGGCGGTACGGGTCCGGCCACGGGTGTTCCGTACGCCGGGGTGCCCGGCCCCTCCGCGGGACCGGGCCCGGCGGGGACGGGCGGCAGCATGGCCGTCGGGGCCTCGTCACCCCCGGCGTCGTGCCCGTGCGGTGCGCTGTCCGGCCCCTGGACCATCGGGCCCCGCGGACTCTCCCCGGCCGCGGCGTAAGCGGGCCACGGAGTCGCCTCGGCCGGATGCGGAACACCGGGCGGAGGTGTGGGAGCGGGCGCCGGGGGTTCCTGGGGCGCCGGGGGGACGACGGGACAGCGCGTGCCGGGGTCCGTGCCGCCGTCCGCGCCGCCGTCCGCGCCCCGGGCCGCGTCCGGGTGGGCCATGGCGCCGAAGACCGGCTGGGGGGACGGTGGGGCCTGGTCGGCTTCCGGCATGGCCACGTACGGGCGAATGCGCAGCGGGTTGAAGCCCACGCCCCGTGCGCACTCACAGCCGACGCCCACGGCGCCGCACTCCGGACAGCGCTCTGTGCTCACTGGTACCCCTCCCCTGGACATTGCCAGCGATTATGCAGACCCCTTCGGCCCCACCCAACCCTTCCAAGAGGCCATAACGGGACACACCGCTCAGGATGGAGATGTTGATCCGGCCTGAGGAGGAGTCGATGGCTCAGGATGTGACCGCGTCGGCCAGGGGCCCGAAGCCCGCCGCCGAACACGCCTCACGCGAGGTGCTCGTCTCGATCGGGGCCCTGCTGCTGGGCCTGTTGATCTCCGCACTCGACCAGACCATCGTCTCCACCGCGCTCCCGACGATCGTCAGCGACCTCGGCGGCATGGAGCACCTGTCCTGGGTGGTCACCGCCTACATGCTGGCCGCCACCGCCGCCACACCCCTGTGGGGCAAGCTCGGCGACCAGTACGGGCGCAAGAAGCTCTTCCAGGCCGCCATCGTCATCTTCCTGATCGGATCCGCCCTCTGCGGCCTCGCCCAGGACATGCCCCAGCTCATCGGGTACCGCGCCCTCCAGGGTCTCGGCGGCGGCGGACTGATGGTGCTGTCGATGGCGATCGTCGGTGACATCGTCCCGCCCCGCGAGCGCGGCAAGTACCAGGGCCTCTTCGGTGCCGTCTTCGGCGCGACCAGCGTCCTCGGACCCCTGCTGGGCGGCCTGTTCGTCGACCACCTCTCCTGGCGCTGGGTCTTCTACATCAACCTCCCCATCGGTCTCGTCGCGCTCCTCGTCATCGCCGCCGCCCTGCACATCCCGGTGCGCTCCTCCCGGCACACCATCGACTACCTCGGTACCTTCCTCATCGCCTCCGTCGCCACCTGCCTCGTGCTCGTCGCCTCGCTCGGCGGCACCTGGGGCTGGGGCTCGGCCCGGATCATCGGGCTCGCGGTCCTCGGCGCCGTCCTCCTCGTCGCGTTCCTCTTCGTCGAGCGGCGGGCCGCGGAACCGGTCCTGCCGCTGGGCCTGTTCCGGATCCGCACCTTCACCCTCTGCTCGGTGATCAGCTTCGTCATCGGCTTCGCGATGTTCGGGGCGATGGTCTACCTGCCGACCTTCCTCCAGGTGGTGCGGGGCGTGTCCCCGACCATGTCGGGCGTCCACATGCTGCCGATGGTGCTCGGCCTGCTGATCGCCTCCACCGCCTCCGGACAGATCGTCAGCCGCACCGGCCGCTGGAAGGTCTTCCCGATCACCGGTACCGCCATCACCGCCCTCGGCCTCCTGCTCCTGCACCAGCTGAACCGCACCAGCTCCGACTGGGAGACGAGCGTCTACTTCTTCGTCTTCGGCGTCGGCCTCGGACTCGTCATGCAGGTGCTCGTCCTCGTCGTGCAGAACGCCGTCAGCTACGCCGACCTCGGTGTCGCCACCTCGGGCGCCACCTTCTTCCGCTCCATCGGCGCCTCCTTCGGCGTCGCCGTCTTCGGCACGGTCTTCACCAACCGGCTCGACGACAAGCTGTCCGACACCCTCGCGGGGGTCCCGCTGCCGCCCACCGCGACCCCGGCACGGCTGGAGGCCGACCCCCGGGCCATCGGCGCCCTCCCGCCCGAGCTGCGCCCACGGGTGCTGGACGCCTACTCCTCCGCCATCACCGACGTCTTCCTCTACGCGGTGCCCGTGGTGCTGCTCGCCTTCCTCATCTCCTGGTTCCTGAAGGAGGACAAGCTCCGCGCGTCCGTCACCGCACCCGATGTGACGGAGACCCTGGCGTCCAACCCGGTGCACCGCTCCTCGCACGAGGAGGTCGCCCGCGCGCTGTCCGTGCTCGGCACCCGCGAGGGCCGCCGCCACGTCTACGAGAAGATCACCGCGAAGGCGGGCTACGACCTGCTGCCCGCCGCGAGCTGGCTGCTGCTGCGGATCAACAAGTACGGCTCCGTCGAGCCGGCCGTGCTCGCGGAACGCACCGCCGTCCCGCTCAAGACCATCACGGAGGCCGCCCGCCAGATCGAGGAACGCGGTCTCGCCACCAGGGAAGGGCTCCAGCTCGTCTTCACCGACCGGGGCGGGGAGGTGGCGGCCCGGCTGGCGCAGGCGCGGCAGGAATCACTCGCCGAGCTGCTCGGCGACTGGTGGGGGCCCGACCGGCCCACCGACCTCGTCAAGCTGGTCGAGGAGCTCAACCGGGAGCTCTGCGGATCCGACTCCGAGGAGCCCTACGACGCGCTGCCGCGCCGGGACCACGCCGCCGCCTAGGAGGAGGCGGCGGCGGTCCCGCCGCCGCCCAGGCTCTTCTCGAACCAGTGCTCGGCGTACGGCCCGGAGTTGTACGCGGGTATCTCCCGGTATCCGTGGCGCGCGTACAGGGCACGGGCCTCCAGCAGGTCCGAGCGGGTGTCCAGGCGCACGCGCGCGGCGCCCAGTTCGCGGGCGGCCTCCTCCAGGGCGGTGAGCAGGGCCGCCCCGCCGCCGGTGCCGCGGGCGCACTGGTCCACGTACACCCTGGTGAGCTCGGCGGTGCCGGGGTCGAGCAGGCGTATGCCGCCGCACGCCAGTGGCCGCCCGTCGAGACGGCCGACCACGAACTGGCCCGTCGGCGGCACGAGCCCGTCCGCCGGGTCGTCCAGCATCCCCTGGTCGATCTCGGCCTCGGTGACGGACCGCTCCCAGTACCGCCCGGCGACCTCCGCGTAATAGGCGCGGCGCAGCGCCGTGGCGTCCGGGGTGGCGAAGGGCTCCGCCACCACCTCCCACCTGCTGTTCAGGGTGGTCGTGGTGTCTGTTCCGGTGATCGAATTCCTGTCCATGGCGTCATTGTGCAGCGCCCGCCGAACCCTCCGCGTGGAATATCCACAGGCACGGGCTGATGATGAGGAAAGGTGTAAATCGCACAAGCGGAGGGTTGAATCGTCATGTCGGAGCATCCGGACTGTGCCCTGATCCGCCGCGGCTACGAGGCCTTCGGCAAGGGCGACATGGAGACCCTGGGCACGCTGATGACGGCCGACGTCATCCACCACGTGCCCGGCAACAACGTGCTCTCCGGGCACCACAAGGGCCGGGAAGCCGTCCTCGAGCTCTACCGCCGCCTCGGCGAGGAGACCAACGGCACCCTACGGGTCCGCCTGGAGAACGTCATGGTGGACGGCCGGGGCCACGCGATGTCCGTGCACCTGACCCAGGGCGACCGCGGCGACCGGGGCATCGAGATCCACGAGGGGCTCTTCTTCACCATCGTCGGCGGCAAGATCACCGACATCGACCAGTGCACCCAGGACATCGACGAGAGCGATGCCTTCTGGAGCTGACCGAACAGGAGCGCCGGACGCCGGACCGAGGCGGAGCGCCGGACGTCGGGCCGAGGCCGGTGGTCACAGCCACACCGAGCCGGACCGGAGGAGCCCCGGGGCGCCCCCGGGCGCCCCGGGCGCCGGAGGGACCCCGGCCCGACGCCCCCGACACGCTGCGGACCCCGGCCCGCAGCGCGCCCCGGCCCCTCCGGCCCCTCCGGACCCCTCCCCCCGAGGGGCCCTCAGGCCTTCTTCGGCGCCGCCTGCTGCACCACCTCGAACGACCACACCTGCGACCCGGAAGCCGCCGGCTTCGGCCGCTCACCGCCGGCCCCGCCCGCGCCGCCACCCTGGTGCGCCGCCTTCATCGGACCCTCCATCCACGCCTGGAAGTCCTCCTCCGACCGCCACCGGGTGTAGACGAGGTACTGGTCCGTGCCCTCGATCGGCCGCAGCAGCTCGAACCATTCGAACCCGTCCGAACCCTCCACGGCGCCCGCCCGCGAGGCGAACCGCTGCTCCAGCAGCTCCCGCTGCTCGTCCGGGACGGTCAGCGCGTTGATCTTCACGATGCTCATGGCCGCCATCCTAGGGATCCCGCCCGGGATATCGTCGTCCAGGTAATGAAACGGGGCACGACGCGCGGCAGCCAGGCGAAGTCACAGTGGCGGTCGACAGGGCGGAGGGCGGCGGGGCGTGGCTGACGCGGCGGAGCGGGGCGGTGCCGGCGGGCATGCCGGGGTCATAGGCGGTAGCGGCCGGCCCGGGGCGGTGCGGCTCCTGCTGTGGGCGTTCGCCGCCGTCCTCGGCGTCAGACAGGCCGCCGCGGTGCTGCGCGTGCCACCCGGCGAGTGGCTCGGCGGTTTCCAGTTCCCCGGCTCGCTCTACGACGCCGGGCAGTTCACGGGGACCCCCTTCGCCGGGCTCGTCCTCAAGCCGCTGGCCGCCCTCGCCGCCCCCTCCCTGGAGGTGGCCTGGACCTGCGTGACCGTGCTGCTCGTCGCCGCGACCGGTCTCGTCGCCGCGCGGGCGCTCCCCCGCTCCGACCCCGGCCCAGGCCCCGACCCCGCCCCCGTGCCCCGGCGCGCCGCGCTGCCGGCCGCGCCCGTGCTGGTCGCGCTGTTGCTGGTCTCCCTCCCCGTCCGCGAGGCCGCCCTGCCCGGACGGACCGCCGTGCTGCCCGTGCTGCTGGTGCTCCTCGCCGTCTTCCGGGTCCCCGCGGGACGGCCCGCCGGCTTCCTCGCCGGCCTCGCCGCCGCCCTCCAGCCGGCACTGCTGCTCTTCGTCCCGCTGCTGTGGCTCATCGGCCGCCGCCCGGCTGCCAGGGCCGCCGCCGTGACCTTCGCCGGGGCCACCGCCCTGTCCTGGGCCTCGCTGCCGCGCGACTCGTGGACGTACTGGGTCGAGCACCTCGCCGGCACCGGCCTCGGCGGCGCCCCCGACGGCCTCGCCAACCAGTCCCTGCACGGCGCCCTCCTGCGCCTCGGCCTCAGTGGCCCCGGCGAGGTCGCGCTCTGCCTCGCCCTCGCCGCCGCCGTCGCCTGGACCGGCCTGCGCCGCGCGGTCCGCTACGCCCGCGACGGCCAGCTGCTGCTCGCCGTCGCCGTCACCGGCTGCGTCGCCGTCGTCGTGTCCCCGGCCGGCTGGCGCCACCAGCTGCTCTGGGTGCTCCTCGCCGTGGCCGGCAAGGTGGGCAGGCGGGCGGCCGACCGCCCGGTGTGGCCCGTCGCCGTCGTGCTGGCCATGACCCTGCCGAGCGCCGTACTGCTGCCCAACCTGGCCGCGCTCGCCCCCGTACGCGACAACGTGCCGCTCCTCGCGGCCCTGGCGGCGGCCTGCGCCGTGCCGTTCCTGCCGCGCTCCTCCCCGTACTGGCGCGAGCCGGTGCCCACCGTCCACGGGCGGCCCGCCGAGGCGCGCTGGTCCCGCGTCCCGCTGCTGCCGTTCTGGCGGCGGGTCGCCTCGCGCCCCAACCTGCTGCTGGAACTCCTGCTGATACGGGTCGGCTACTCGGTCTACTCGCACATCCGCGCCGCCGCCCCCGCGAGCCGCTCCGTCGCCGAGGACAACGCCGGCCGGATCCACGGGATCGAGCGGGCGCTCGGCATCGACATCGAGTACGCCGTCAACCAGGCCGTGGTGAACACGCGCTGGCCGGAGGCCTTCTTCAACTTCTACTACACCTCCTTCCACTTCGTGGTCCCCCTCGGCATCCTCGCCGTCCTGTACTGGCGCAGCCCCGGCGACTACCGCTGGGCGCGCGCCTCGCTCGGGCTGGCCACCGTCCTGGCGCTGGCGGGCTTCTGGCTGTATCCGCTCGCACCGCCGCGCCTCATGCCCGGCCTCGGCTTCGTCGACACCGTGCACGGGGTGCAGGACCTGGCGAACCCGTCGTACGGGGCGATGACCGCGATCTCCAACCAGTACGCCGCGATGCCCTCGCTGCACTTCGGCTGGTCCCTGTGGTGCGGGGCCGTGATCGTGGTCCTCGCGCGCCAACGGTGGCAGAAGCTGCTCGGCGTCCTCCACCCGCTGATCACGGTGTGCGCGATCGTCGCCACCGCCAACCACTGGGTGCTCGACGCGGTCGGCGGCGCGGCCGTCGTCGCCGCCGGCTTCGGGCTGGTCCACGTGCTGTCCGGGCCGCGCGGGCTGAAGGCGCCCCTTCCCGTGCAGCGCCGGACCGCCGGGGACCCGGTACGCGCCTCCGCGGCGTCGGGCCGGGCGTAGCGGCGACGACGCCCGTCGCCGGGCCGGCGGACGGCAGGGGCCGGGGCGTGGGTGGTACGGCCCCTGCCGTCCTGGTTCACGGGCCGGCCCGGCGACGGGCCCGGGCGCCGGCGGTCCGTCACCCCGCGCTGACCCGCAGCTCCTTGATGCCGTTGAGCCATGCCGCACGCAGCCGCCGCGGGCCGTCCGAGGCGGGCCGGAGGTCGGGCAGGGCGTCGGCCAGGGCGTTGAAGATCAGGTCGATCTCCAGGATGGCCAGGGACTTGCCGAGGCAGAAGTGCGGGCCTCCGCCGCCGAAGCCGAGATGCGGGTTGGGGTCGCGGGTGACGTCGAAGACGTCCGGGTTCTCGAAGACCTCGGGGTCGTGGTTGGCGGAGGAGTAGAACAGGCCCACCCGGTCACCGGCCTTGATCTTCTGGCCGCCCAGCTCGGTGTCCCGGGTGGCGGTGCGCTGGAAGGACACCACGGGGGTGGCCCAGCGCACGATCTCCTCCGCGGCGGTGGACGGCCGGGCCGTCTTGTACAGCTCCCACTGTTCGGGATGGGTGAGGAAGGCGTGCATGCCGTGGCTGATGGCGTTGCGCGTGGTCTCGTTGCCCGCGACCGCCAGCAGCAGGACGAAGAGGCCGAACTCGTCGGAGCGCAGGTTGCCCTCGCCCTCCGCCGCCACCAGCTGCGTGACGATGTCCTTGGCCGGGCACTCCTTGCGCGCGGCGGCCAGGTTCATCGCGTAGCCGATGAGCTCCACGGCCGCGTTGGAGCCGACCTCCTCGGTGATCGCGTACTCCGGGTCGTCGTACGCGATCATCTTGTTCGACCAGTCGAAGATCCGGGAGCGGTCCTCCTGCGGTACGCCGATCAGTTCGGCGATGGCCTGGAGCGGGAGTTCGCACGCCACGTGCGTGACGAAGTCGAAGGAGCCGTCCGCCGAGGCCTCCCGTGCCTCCTCCACGATCTTCCGGGCCCGGTCGCGCAGGGCCCGTTCCAGGCCCCGGATGGCGCGGGGGGTGAATCCCCGCTGCACGATCTGGCGTACGCGGGTGTGCTCCGGCGGATCCATGTTCAGCATGATCAGGCGCTGGGCATCTATCTGTTCGCGCTGGATGTGCTCGTTGAAGCGGATGATCGCGGTATTGGTGGTGGAGGAGAACAGCTCGGGGTGCGTGGAGACGTACTTGACGTCCGCGTGCCGGGTGACGGCCCAGTAGCCCTCGTCGTCGAACCCCGTGACGCCCCGCCGCTGCGCGCACCACCACACGGGCGCGGTCTGCCGCAGCTGCGCGAACTCCGGGAGGGGGACCCGGTCCTGGAGGATGTCGGGGTCGGTGGCGTCGAAGCCTTCGGGCAGCGCGGGACAGGGCATCGGGCGACTCCAAAGTCTGACGAATGTCTGACGGCCCATCAGAAGTTTGGCTCGAAGGTAGTAACGAGTTCTAGAAGCCACAAGGGCTCTCGCGGCAACTGTTGCGTGTGGAATCCGTGTAAGGCGCGTGCAAGACCCTTGCGTGCCCGGGGTCGAGGTCATAAGACTGCGGGGGAGAACTAGAACGCGTACTAGTTCGTGCGGGGCAGTCGCCGGGACGGGCCCGCCACGCCGGCGCTGTGCAGAGAGTGCAGGAGAGGACGAGCTCATGGCCGCGGAACCCGTCATCGTCGAAGCCGTACGCACCCCCATCGGGAAACGCGGGGGATCGCTGGCCAACCTCCATCCCGCCTACCTGCTCGGCGAGACCTACCGCGAGCTCCTGGCCCGTACCGGAATCCAGCCGGACTGCGTCGAGCAGATCGTCGGCGGCACCGTCACCCACGCCGGCGAGCAGTCCATGAACCCCGCCCGCAACGCCTGGCTCGCCATGGGCCTGCCGTACGAGACCGCCGCGACCACCGTGGACTGCCAGTGCGGCAGCTCCCAGCAGGCCAACCACATGGTCGCCAACATGGTCTCCGGCGGGGTCATCGACATCGGCATCGCCTGCGGGGTCGAGGCCATGAGCCGGGTCCCGCTGGGTTCCGGTTCCAAGCACGGGCCCGGCAAGCCCTTCCCGGACGAGTGGAACGTCGACCTCCCGAACCAGTTCGAGGCCGCCGAGCGGATCGCCCGCCACCGGGGCCTGACCCGCGAGGACGTCGACCGGCTCGGCGTGCTCTCGCAGGAGCGGGCCGCCACCGCCTGGGCCGAGGAGCGCTTCAAGCGGGAGACCTTCGCCGTCCAGGTCCCGACGACGGAGGAGGAGCAGGCCGCCGGTCAGGGCATGTGGCGGCTGGTCGACCGGGACGAGGGTCTGCGCGACACCAGCATGGAGGGCCTGGCCCGGCTCAAGCCGGTCATGCCGACGGCCGTGCACACCGCCGGGAACTCCTCCCAGATATCCGACGGCGCCGCCGCCGTGATGTGGGCGTCGCGCAAGATGGCCCGCGCGCTGAAGCTCAAGCCGCGCGCCCGGATCGTCGCCCAGGCACTGGTCGGCGCGGACCCGCACTTCCACCTGGACGGCCCGATCGACGCGACCCGGGCCGTCCTGGGCAAGGCGGGGATGTCCCTCAAGGACATCGACCTCGTCGAGATCAACGAGGCCTTCGCCTCCGTCGTCCTCAGCTGGGCCCAGGTCTTCGGCCAGGACCTGGAGAAGGTCAACGTCAACGGCGGCGGCATCGCCCTCGGTCACCCCGTCGGCGCCACCGGCGCCCGGCTGATCACCACCGCGCTGCACGAGCTGGAGCGGCGCGACAAGGAATTCGCGCTGATCACCATGTGCGCGGGAGGCGCGCTGGCGACGGGCACGATCATCCAGCGCCTGTGAGTACGGTTCCGGGCGCCCGCTGAACCCCCTGGGAAGGGATGGCGGAAGGCCCCGGTGGCCGGACCTGGGGAGGCCGGCCACCGGGGCCTTCGTACGTCTCGCGGTACTGGTGGCTTAGTACCAGTGGTTGGCCTGCCAGAAGTTCCAGGCGCCGACCGGGCTGCCGTAGCGGTCGTTCATGTAGTCCAGGCCCCACTTGATCTGGGTGGCCGGGTTGGTCTTCCAGTCCGAGCCCGCGGAGGACATCTTCGACGCGGGCAGCGCCTGGACCAGGCCGTAAGCGCCGGAGGAGGGGTTCGTCGCGGTGTGGTTCCAGCCGCTCTCATGGCTGATGATCTTGTCGAAGGCCGCGAACTGCACCGGGTCCTTGATCATCTGCTGGGCGATCGCCTTCGCACCCGTCGGAGCGGCCTGCGCCGGAGCGGAGGCGAGCATGGAACCCGCGACGCCCAGAGCGAGGACAGTGCCGGCGAGGGCCTTCTTCGAAGCGGCGATGCGGCGGATGACAGCGTTGGACACGGAGGAACCTTCCGACGGGAACAAGGGCGGTCGCCGCATGCCGAAACATGCGTGAGCCACTCACACGGAGGAGAGGGATCCGACCGGCGGGGGGCGAAGCGCCCCGGCCGCCTCGGCGACAACACCAGTTAGCCAGCCCCCCGCCGCCCTGGCAACGCCCCCCTCTTACTAATGACTTTGGCAGGCGGGGACGGAGGACCCCCTGGCCCGGGGTGGCGTACGCGCAGGTGGAGGGGGTCTTCAGGCGGCCGGGTGCGTCTACTACCTCGGGTCGAATGTGACGTGGGTCCTGTGGGGCGCCTCACCGCCCGGCGGCCCCGATGTCACGCTGAGTGCCCCGTTCGTCCCTTTTTGGGCGGTGGTCTGGGTCACTTCCAGCCGCTGAATCAAAGGAAACGGGCGCGTCGAACGCGGCTTTCCGAGTCGCCCGCCGCAACGCCTTCAGCAGCGTGCCCCCGAGCGCGAGCGTCAGTACGACCGTCAGCGCGGCCCGCCCCAGGTCCCAGCCCACCGAGGTCGCCAGGCAGTACGCGACGAAGCGCGCCAGGTTCTGCGGCACCGGATCGCCAGGGTGGAAGGAGATGCCCTGGCCCATGCCCTGCAGGATCACCCACCCCTGGAGGTTCATGACCGTGCCGTACGCGAAGGAGCCCAGGAACCCGTACGCGGCGAGCATCGCGAGCTCGGCCCGCCCCCGGATCCTCCCCGGCCCGGGCAGCAGCCCGGCGCCCAGCGAGAACCAGCCCAGCGCCAGCATCTGGAACGGCATCCACGGCCCCACCCCGCCCGTGAGCAGGGCGGACGCGAACATCGTGACGGAGCCGAGGACGAAGCCGAAGCCCGGCCCGAGGACCCGGCCGCTGAGCACCATCAGGAAGAACATGGGCTCCAGCCCGGCCGTGCCCGCGCCCAGCGGCCGCAGCGCCGCCCCCACGGCGGCGAGCACCCCGAGCATCGCGACGGCCTTGGAGTCCATGCCGCCGTCGGCGAGGGTCGCGATGACGACGGCCACCAGGAGGGGGAGCAGCGCGGCGAAGAGCCACGGGGCGTCCTGGGAGTGCGCGAGACCGGACTGGCGGTCGGCGAGCAGGGGCCAGCCGAAGGCGGCGATGCCGATGAGGGTGACCAGGAGCAGGGCCGCGGCGGCACGGGGGCCGACGCGGACCGGACGGGCGGGGCTCATCGGGACTCCCCGAGGGCGGCGGCGACCTGGGACACGGTGAGCCAATGGCCCGGGGCCAGGATCTTGGCGACCTGCGGGGCGAAGGCCGGGGAGGACACCACGACCTCGGCCGTCGGGCCGTCGGCGACGACCTCTCCGCCCGCCAGGATCACCACCCGGTGGGCCAGTTCGGCCGCCAGCTCCACGTCGTGCGTCGCGAGGACGATGGCGTGGCCGTCGGCGGCGAGGCCGCGCAGCGTCTCCACCAGACGGGCCTTGGCGGCGTAGTCCAGCCCTCGGGTCGGTTCGTCCAGCAGCAGCAGGGCCGGCCGGCCGGTCAGCACCAGCGCCAGGGCCAGCGTCAGCCGCTGGCCCTCGGACAGGTCCCGGGGGTGGGTGTCGTCCGGTACGCCGGGCAGCAGGGCGGTGACCAGGGCGCGGCAGCTCCCGGGCGCGGCCCCGGCGTCGGCGTCGGCCGCGGCGCACTCGGCGGCGACGGTGTCGGCGTAGAGGAGGTCGCGGGGCTCCTGCGGGACCAGGCCGACGCGCCGGACCATCTCCGGAGGCGGGGTGCGGTGCGGGGTGCGGCCGCCGACGGTGACCTGGCCGGCGGACGGGGCGAGGGTGCCGGTGAGGGCGGCGAGGAGGGTGGACTTGCCGGCGCCGTTGCGGCCCATCAGGGCGACGGTCTCACCGGGGGCCACCCGGAGGGTGACGTCGTGGAGCACCTCGGCGCGGCCGCGGCGGACGCCGAGACCCGTGGCGGTGGCGGCGGCGGTGGTGTCGCCGGGCGGGCCGGCCGGGGCGTCGGCGGACGGCGCGCGGCGCGCGAACCGGGCCAGCCGGCCGAGGAGGCCGGGGGCGGCCGCGTCGCACGGTCCGGCCGTGCTGCTCGCACCGGCGGCACCGGCGGGTGCGGCGGGCCCCCGGCCCGGGGCCGCGGCGACGGCGACCGGGCCGGCCGGGGGCAGGGCCGGGGATGAGGACGGCCCCGGGCCCGGGGACGCGGACTGCCGCGGCAGCTCCCCCGCCGCGGGTGCGGTCACGGACGACAGGCGGGCCCTGAGCGGAGCCGCACGCCGCCGGGCGTCGCGGACGGAGAGGGGCAGCGGGCTCCAGCCCGCCAGGCGGCCCAGGGAGACCACCGGCGGGTGGACCGGAGAGACGGCCATGATCTCCGCCGGGGAGCCCAGGACCGGGGCCGCGCCGGGGGACGGGAGGAGGAGGACGCGGTCGGCGTACTGGACCACCCGCTCCAGGCGGTGCTCCGCCATCAGCACCGTCGTGCCCAGGTCGTGCACCAGCCGCTGGAGCACCGCGAGGACCTCCTCGGCCGCCGCCGGGTCGAGCGCCGACGTGGGCTCGTCCAGCACCAGCACGCGCGGGTGCGTCGTCAGGACGGAGCCGATCGCCACCCGCTGCTGCTGACCGCCCGACAGGGAGGCGATCGGACGGTCGCGCAGCTCGTTCAGGCCGAGCAGGTCGAGCGTCTCCTCCACCCGGCGGCGCATCACCGACGGCCGCAGGCCCAGGGACTCCATGCCGTACGCCAGCTCGTCCTCCACCACGTCCGTCACGAAGTGGGCCGGCGGATCCTGCCCCACGGTGCCCACCACGTCCGCCAGCTCACGCGGCATGTGCGTACGGGTGTCCCGGCCCGCCACCGTCACCCGCCCCCGCAGCGTCCCGCCGGTGAAGTGCGGGACCAGCCCCGACACCGCCCCCAGCAGGGTGGACTTGCCGACCCCCGACGGGCCGACCAGCAGCGTCAGCTCACCCTCCGGGAGGGTGAAGTCCGCGTCCCGGAGGGAGGGGTGCTCGGCGCCGTCGTACGTCACCGACACCTGCTCGAAGCGGATCAACGGGAAGACTCCTCGGAAGGTACGGGGGCCACGAAGGCCGGGAGCAGACCGATCAGGACCGCCGCCGCCGGCCACAGCGGCAGGGCGGGCGCGACCAGCGGGACCACGCCCGGCCGCAGCCCCTCCGGGTCCAGCGAGCCCGCGTGGATCAGCAGCGCCGCGACGGCCGTCCCGGAGCCGGCGACCAGCCAGGCCCGCACCCCCCACCGGTCGGGCCGGTAACGGGTGCGGACGCTGCGCCGCCCGCCGAGCCGCAGCCCCGCGAGGGCCAGCACGAGGCCGATGCCGAGCACGGGCAGCCCGAACGCGGCGCCCTCCGCCGCGAGCAGCCCGTACGTACCGGCGCACATGCCGAGCAGCCCGCCGAGGGTGAGGGCGTTGGTGGTGTACCGCACGGCCGGCGCCACCCGCGCGGTACGCCCGTACCCGCGCGCGTCCATCGACGCGGCGACCGCCACCGAACGCTCCAGCGCCCCCTCCAGCACCGGCAGCCCGATCTGCAGGACCGCCTTCACCCCACCGGTGGGGCGCCCGCGCAGCCGGCGGGCGGTCCGCAGCCGGGCCACGTCGGCGACCATGTTCGGCGCGAAGGTCATGGCGACGACCACCGCCACCCCCGCCTCGTACAGCGCGGCCGGCAGCGACTTCAGCAGCGGGGCCGGGTTGGCGAGCGCGTTCGCGGCACCGACACAGATCAGCAGGGTGGCCAGCTTCGCGCCGTCGTAGAAGGCGAAGGCCAGCTGCTCGGCGGTGACCCGGCCACCGAACCGGATGCCCTGCGCCCAGTCGGGCAGCGCGATCCCGGGCAGGGTGAAGAGGGTGTGCGAGCCCGGAATCGGGGAGCCCAGCAGCACGGAGAAGACCAGCCGGAGCCCGATGACGAAGAGGCCGAGCCTGAGGAAGGCCCCGTAGGACCGCGCCCACGGCGCCTGCGTCCGGCGCGCCGCGACCACGTACCCGGCGACGCCGACGATCAGCCCGAGCAGCAGCGGATTGGTGGTCCGGGAGGCGGCGGTCGCGAGCCCGAGGGCCCACAGCCACCAGGCCCCCGCGTGCAGGGCGTTCCCGCGCCGTGCCTCGGGGGCCCGCCAGCGCCGTTCCCTTCCGTACGCGGGCCCGTGCGCGGGGCCGGCCCGCCCGGCCGCGCCCCGCCGGGCCGGGGGTGCGCCGGCACGTGCCCCGCCGTGGGTGGGGCGCGCCGTCATCGCCTGCGGCGGCGGGACTGCCAGACGGTGGCGGAGCCCAGGGCGAGCAGCGCCGCGATGCCCAGGAACAGGCCCGCCGAGGGGGCGGAGGAGCCGCCGTCCGAGGAGGCCGCCGGTGCCGGGGCGGAGGCCGAAGGCTTCGGCTCCGCGTCGGGGATCGGCTCGCCGCAGCCCGTCCTCGGGTAGCCGGAGATCCCGCAGAGCAGGGCCGCGCCGTTGTAGCGCAGCGGCTTCGCCACCTCCGCCAGGGCCTCGGCCGCCGTGGCCGCGGGCGCCAGCTGGGCGCAGGCGGTGCGCGGGGTGTCCTGCGGCACGTTCTCGCCGTCCGGGGCGTCCCCGGGCACGCCGAAGTCGATGACCAGCGCCACCCGCTTCCTGCCGTCCACCGGGGCGGTACCGCCGCAGACGGCCTGGAAGTCGGCGCCGGCGCGCGGCCGGGCCGCCTCGGCGCCGGCGTCCTTGCTGACGGAGAAGCGGAAGCCGAGCGTGGCGCCGTCCGCGGGACGGGCCGTGGAGGGCCCCTGGGTGGCGTACGTCCAGCTGCCGTCCGCGCCGTCCCAGAACGACCAGTAGCGGTAGCTCGCCGCCAGGGCGGGGGCGGCCGCGAACAGGGTCAGCGCCAGACCCAGTACCCCGAGGAGGCCGAGGGCTCCCGCGACCGCACCGGCCCGGGTACGCGTACGGCCGCGGATCACGGCTGGTTCTTCTTGCGGCGGCCGCTCAGCAGGATGCCGATGCCCATGCCGGCCGCGGCGCCCGCGCCGACGATCCACCAGACGTTCCCGTTGCCGGAGCCGGGCTCCTCCTCGCCCTCCACCGTCTGCGGTTCGGTGCCGGGGACGGCCTCCGGGGCCGGACCGGTGGCGTTCAGCGCCGCCACCAGGTCGACGCCGCCGAAGGCCTTCGGGTCGGTGCCCGTCGCGTGGGCGGTCAGGACCAGGGTGGCCAGCGCCGCCGGGTTGCGGTTGGCCCAGGCGGTGGAGTTCTTCTGGAGCCACTCCAGGGCGCCCGCCGCCGCCTGCCGGTGCCCGGCCGCGGCCAGGGCGATCACCGCGTCGGCGGTGTTGCCGGTGTCGGCGGTCGGCTGGTCGGCACCCGGGGTGACGGCCGTCAGGTGGCCGTCCTTCTTCAGGGCCTCGGCCAGGTAGCCGGCCGCACCCCGGGCCGCGCCCGCCGGGTCGGCGGAGCCGGCCGGACAGGCCAGCGCGGCGGCCGGGGTGTCCGCGGCGGCCGGGTCGACGACCATGCCCTTGCCGAGGCCCGCCAGCGCGGCCGCGGCGGTGGCGTCGGCGTTCGCGGCGAGCTTGCCGTCGGCCGGCTGGTACCCGAAGGCACCCCGGTCGGAGGCCGGCTCGGCGGAACAGCCCAGCTGGAAGGAGAGCAGCCCGTCGTACGCCGACTTGCCCGCCTTCGACTTCACCTCGGCCGGCTTCTCGCCCGCCACGGCCAGCGCGCTGATCACGAGGGAGGTGGAGCTGCCCTCGCTGGGGGAGCCGGGGACGTAGGCCCAGCCGCCGTCCTCGTTCTGTACCGACTTCAGCCAGTCCGTGGCCTTCTTGACCTCCGCGTCCTTGCCGCCGAGGGCCTTCAGGGCCTGCACGGCGACGGCGGTCGCGTTGGTGTCGTACATCGTCTTGTCGTCGCACGGCACGGCCGCGCGGAAAGAGGCGAAACCGCCGCTCGGGCACTGCTGGGAAACCAGGAACGCCACCGCCTGCGCGGCGGGCTTCACACCGGCCGTCCGCTGGGCGAGCAGGGCCAGGGACTGCCGCCACACCCCGTCGTACGTCGGGTCCGCCTTGCCGAACAGGCCGGCCGGCAGGACCGGGGAAGCGGCGGGGGAGGGCGGCGGCGTGTCGGCGAGAGCGGCGGGAGCGGCGCCCACGCAGAGCACGGCGGATGCGGCGAGCGCGGCGGCGCTGCGGCGGACGTTCATGGCGGGGAGGGTGCCTCTCGTACGGGGGGCGGGAGACAGGCACGCGCAGGCACCGGGCTCCGGCTCCGTTTACCTCGACGGTGCCGGCCGCCGGAGGACCCGGCGGCACGAGCCGCGCACCTCCGGTACGGGGCATTCCGGCTGCCGTCCCGCGTGCTGCGGGCCGGGTCACGGTTGCGGGTCAGCGCCGGATTCGCACCGGCTTCCCCCCGTACGGAAGTGTGGACGACGGGCCCACTCTACCGGCCCGTAGCTCCCCGGCCCGGGGGCACCGGCCCCCCGCGGGCGGCCCCCGACCGGCCGTGCGGCGGCCTACAGCGCCCGGTACGCCACCGGGTCCGTGCCCGGGACCGGCTCCGCCCGGCCCTGCTTCACCAGCCGCCGCAGATGCGCCTCCGCTTCCGAGACGGCGATGTTCCGGGAGCCGTGCGGGATCTGCTCCCAGGGCCGGTTCCACTCCATCCGCTCCGCGAGCCCCCAGGGGGTCAGGGGCTCGGCCAGCAGCCGCCACAGCCCGGCCAGCCGGTCCTCGTGGTGCTCCAGCAGCTCCCGTACGCGGGCCGGCGCGTCGGTGAAGGCGTACTGGTGGGCCGGGAGCACCTCGGCGGGCGCCAGGCGGCCGACGCGTTCGAGGGAGTCGAGGTAGTCGCCGAGGGGATCGGTGACACGGGTGTCGCCCGGGGCCTCGTACAGGCCGATGTGCGGGGAGATCCCGGGCAGCAGGTGGTCGCCGGAGAAGAGCCGGCCGCTCCCGGGGAGGCCGGCCGGGTGGGCCTCCTCCAGGTGCAGGCAGACGTGGCCGGGGGTGTGCCCCGGAGTCCAGATCGCGCGCAGCCGGCGCCCGGCGAGGGGCAGCAGCTCGCCGGGGACGATCTCCCGGTCGGGCACGGCGGCGCTCAGCCCGGGGAGGGTGCGGACGCGCCCCTCCGCCCGGGCCGTGCGGAGGGGCGCGATGTGCTCCTCGGGGGCCCCGGCGGCGGCCAGCTTCTCGCTCATGTACTCGAACCAGACGGCGGGCTCGGCGGAGCGGGTCCGTACGACGACCTCGGCATCGGCGGCGTGCATGGCGATCCACGCCCCGGAGGCCTCCCGCACCCGGCCGGACAGGCCGTGGTGGTCGGGGTGGTGGTGGGTGATGACGACGCCGTGGACGTCGGCGACGGCGGTACCGAGCGCGGCGAGCCCGGCGGTGAGGGTGTCCCAGGAGGCGGGGTCGTCCCAGCCGGTGTCGATCAGGACGGGCCCGCGGTCGGTGTCGAGGACGTGGACGAGGGTGTGGCCGAGCGGGTTGTCGGGGATGGGCACCTTGATGGCCCGGACACCGCCGCCGTGGTCGGTGAGGTGGGGGGTGGGGAGGGGGTGGGGAGGGGTTCGGGGGGTGGGTCGGGGAGTGGTTTCCGTCATGAGGGCTCTCCCTGGGGGGCTTTGGGCGAGGGGCGAGGGGCGAGGGCTGAGGTGGCGAGAACGTGTTTCAGTAGTAGCCCAAGTCGACCATCTGTGGGGCTTCCTGGCCAGCGGTGAGATCGGGCCGCGCGGTTGACGTCCTCGCCGCCGACCCCGTCCCGACCGTGGACTCCTTGAAGTAGAACTGGTATCAGTTCTGCGACATCGGTGAGATCGTGCGCAGCTCCTGGAGGCATCGGACATGACCGAGCTCGTGGAACACGGCCAACTGTTCATCGGCGGGGAATGGACGGATCCGCTGGGCACCGGCACCATCCGGGTCGTCTCCCCCCACACCGAGCAGGTCATCGGCAGCGTCCCGCACGCCTCCGAGGCCGATGTGGACCGGGCGGTGACCGCCGCCCGCAAGGCCTTCGACGAGGGTCCCTGGCCCCGCCTGTCGCTGGAGGAGCGGACCGCCGTCGTCTCCCGCATCAAGGACGCCATCGCCGTCCGGCACGAGGAGATCGCCCGCTCCATCAGCTCCCAGAACGGCTCCCCGTACTCCTGGAGCGTCCTCGCCCAGGCGCTCGGCGCCATGATGGTGTACGACTCCGCCATCAAGGTCGCCGCCGCATACCCCTACGAGGAGCGCCGTCAGGGCGCGCTCGGCCCGATCCTCGTACGCCGCGAACCGGTCGGCGTCGTCGCCGCCGTCATCCCGTGGAACGTCCCGCAGTTCGTGGCCGCGGCGAAGCTCGCGCCGGCGCTGCTCACCGGCTCCTCGGTCATCCTCAAGCCGTCCCCCGAAGCCCCCCTGGACTCCTTCATCCTGGCCGACATCGCACGGGAGGCCGGGCTGCCGGAGGGAGTGCTGTCGGTGCTGCCCGCCGACCGGGAAGTCAGCGAGTACCTGGTGGGGCACCCCGGCGTCGACAAGGTCGCCTTCACCGGCTCCGTCGCCGCCGGCAAGCGGGTCATGGAGGTCGCCGCCCGCAACCTGACCCGGGTCACCCTCGAACTCGGCGGCAAGTCCGCCGCCGTGATCCTGCCGGACGCCGACCTGGAGAGCACCATCGCCGGGATCGTCCCGGCGGCCTGGATGAACAACGGCCAGGCCTGCGTCGCCCAGACCCGCATCCTCGCCCCGCGCAGCCGCTACGCGGAGGTCGCCGAAGCCCTCGCGGCAGCGGCCGGCGCCCTGGTCGTCGGTGACCCCCTCGACCCGGCGACGCAGCTCGGGCCGCTCGTCGCCGAGCGCCAGCAGCGGCGCTCGCTGGACTACATCCGGATCGGCCAGGAGGAGGGCGCGAAGGTCCTGGCGGGCGGCGGCCGCCCGGCGGGCCTGGAGCGCGGCTGGTACGTGGAACCGACCCTCTTCGGCGACGTCGACAACTCGATGCGGATCGCCCGCGAGGAGATCTTCGGCCCCGTCGTGTGCCTGATCCCGTACGGGGACGAGGCGGAGGCCGTACGGATCGCCAACGACTCGGAGTTCGGCCTGAGCGGCAGTGTCTGGACGGCCGACGTGGAACACGGCATCGACCTCGCGCGGCGTGTGCGTACCGGCACCTTCAACGTGAACACCTTCAGCCTGGACATGCTGGGACCGTTCGGCGGCTACAAGAGCAGCGGCGTCGGGCGGGAGTTCGGCCCGGAGGGCCTGAGCGAGTACCTGGAGCACAAGATGATCCACCTCCCGGCGGGTGCCTGATGGGGGACCGCTGGCAGGTCGAGGTCGACCGGGGGGTCTGCATCGGCTCGGGCATGTGCGTGAGCCACGCCCCCGACGCCTTCACCCTCGACGCGGCCCGCCAGTCCCACCCCCGCTCCCCGGAAACGGACGCCAACGAACCGACGCTGACGGCCGCCGAGGGCTGCCCGGTGGAGGCCATCCTCATCACCCTGTCCCCGTCGGGGGAGGCGGTGTTCCCGCCGGAGGAGTGAGGGGTGGGGGGCCGGGGGCGGGGTGCCTGTGGGGCCGTCTCAGGGCTGGTTTGGGGGTTCCCGTCAGTCCCATCGTCCTTCCGGTTCGTGCCGGCCCGTCAAGGGCGCTCCTTCGTCGCGTCGCTACGCGATGGCCTTCGGCCACCCTTGACCGACCGTCCCGCCCGGAAAGACAAAGGACTGCCGGGAACCCCCCAAAAGAACGGTCACGGGGCAGGAATGGAGGGACCCCCGTGTCAGGGATGAGGCGGGCGGCCGGGCGTCGGCCCGCCGGGCCCCCGGAGGCGCTCGGCGGTCCACCCCGCGCACCAGATCGCTACGTGCTCCTCCCGGCTTGGCGTCCGACGGCCGTCCGGGGCCGATACCCGCACCAAATGACGATCAGGGCGGCATGGGGGACGTCAGATCGCTACGCGCCTCTCACGTCTCGGCGTCCGACGGCCGTCTGGGGCTGGTCGTGGCTCACAGGTGCGTGGAATGCAGGGCTTCGAGGGCTTCCCTTGCGGAGAAGGACTCGAGGAGGCGGAGGGTTGGGCCCTGTTCGGAGGCCAGGACGGCGTAGTGCGCCGGGATGAGGGAGAGGTCGCCCCAGGGCTCCTCGACGTGCGCGCGGGCGAGCAGGCGGCCGGACGTGTGTCGGATCCAGGGGATGACGAGGAGATCGGCCAGGTCCGGGTACGCCAGGGGTGTGGTGGTGGGGTGTTCGACGATTTCCACCGGGCTGGGGAGACCGTCACCCTGGCAGGCGAGGAGACGGGAAGCGATGTCCCGCCGCACACCCCAGCTCTCCGCGATGACGGAGATCTCCACCCGGGTGGTCTCACTGATGGCCACCCGGTGTTCGAGGAGACCGCACACCAGCAGGTCCAGCCCGGCCTCCTGCTCGCCGATCTCCCAGCAGACCTGGACCTCGCGCCCCTCGGCATCCGGCAAGAGGCGGACGAAACGGTTCCATACGTCGGCTTCAGCGATCATCCGGAGAGGCTAACGGTCAATCCGATTGCGGTGATCACCTGCGTGGCGAAACGATGCGCCCATGGAGCAGCCGAAAGACACCATTGACTGTGAAGGCTTCGTCCTGCGGCGCTGGCGGGAGGAGAGCGACTTCGATGCCCTCCTCCGCCTGAGCGAGGAATCCCTCGAGCACCTGAGTCCCTGGATGCCGTGGGCACGCTCGCACACGCCGCAGCACACCCGGGACTTCCTCGCCGGCTGCGGTCCGAACTGGCGCAGCGGTGAGGCGTACAACTACGCGATCACCGTGAACGGCCGGCCCGTCGGCAGCCTCTCCCTGTACCTCGCCGACGAACCGCAGGGCCGCGCCGTCGGCTACTGGCTGCACCCGGCCGCCACCGGCAGGGGCATGGCCACCCGCGCAGCGGCGGCCGCAGTCCGCGAGGCGTTCGCCCTGCCGGGCGTGGAGTACGTCGAGATCGCCCACGATCCGGCCAACTCCGCCAGCGCCGCCGTCCCCAAGCGCCTGGGATTCACGCTGTCCTCGCAGGACGCAACGGGCGTCATCTGGCGACTGCACACACCACCAGCAGCCGATTGGCCGGTGGCGATCTGACGCGTCCACCCGGTCCCCATGCTGTCCTGGTCAACATGTGGTGCGGGTATCGGCCACGGACGGCCGCCGGACGCCAAGCCGGGAGGAGCGCGTAGCGATCTGGTGCGCGGGGTGGACCGCCGAGCGTCTCCGGGGGCCCGGATGCCCGGCGGGCCGACGCCCGGCCGCCCGCCTCATCCCTGACACGGGGGTCCCTCCATTCCTGCCCCGTGACCGTTCTTTTGGGGGGTTCCCGGCAGTCCTTGTCTTTCCGGGGCGGGTCGGTCGGTCAAGGGTGGCCGAAGGCCATCGCGTAGCGACGCGAACGAAGTGAGCGCCCTTGAGGGACCGGCACGCACCGGAAGGACGATGGGACTGCCGGGAACCCCCCAAACCGGCTGTGAGACGGCCCCACAGGGCCCCGCCCCCCGCACCCCCTACACCACAATCAGGCCTTTCCCGCGGCTCCGCCCGCTCCGCCCGCCGCCCCACCCGTCAGATCGATCAGCCGGCACACCGTCTCGATGTCGATCTTCACCTGGGCGATCGACGCGCGGCCCGAGAGCCAGGTGATCAGGGCCGAGTGCCAGGTGTGCTCGATGACCCGGACCGCCGAGAGCTGTTCCGCCGTCGGCGGGGCGTCGAGGCCCATGGCGTCCAGGATGATCGCGGTCGTCAGCCGCGAGACCGTGTCCACCTCGGGGGAGACGCTCCGGTCCGCGAAGGTCAGGGCGCGCACCATCGCGTCCGCGAGGTGCGGTTCCCGCTGGAGCGCGCGGAAGGCGCGCATCAGGGTTTCCGCGACGCGGGCCGCCGGCTCCTCGCCCGCCGGGGGGCGCTTGCGCAGGGTCGTGTGCATGTGCTGGAGCTGGTCCTGCATGGTGGCCACCAACAGGTGCACCTTGGACGGGAAGTAGCGGTACAGGGTGCCCAGCGCGACGTTCGACGACTCGGCGACCTCCCGCATCTGCACGGCGTCGAAGCCGCCCCGGCTGGCCAGCTGCGCGCTCGCGTGCAGGATGCGGCGCCGACGCGCCTCCTGGCGTTCCGTCAGGGGAGGCGTCACGGCCTTCGCTTCCGCTGTCATGTGTCCCGTTCCTGGCGTTCCGTGTCGTTGCGGCGGCTGATTCCGGGATGGTCCGGGGGTCAGCATGTCAGGCGTCCGAGCCGTGGCGCGAATCACCTGCTCCGCCTCTTACGGTGCGGTTTCCGGCCGGTAGATTCAATGGTCTTCAGAGGATCAAGTCTGAAACTTGTTCTACATTATCCGAGCGGTTACGCTCCGGCGAAAGTGCAGGGAGAAGGGGGCCGAGAGTGACCGCAGAGGCCATGGTGACGAGCCCTTTCGTGGGTTCCGCCACTGACGGCGACCGCCCGTTGCGCATCGCACTCCTCACCTATAAGGGGAACCCGTTCTGCGGCGGCCAGGGCGTCTACGTCCGGCACCTCTCCCGGGAGCTCGTCAAGCTCGGGCACTCCGTCGAGGTCATCGGCGCCCAGCCCTACCCGGTGCTCGACACCGGTGCCGCGCTCACCGAGCTGCCGAGCCTGGACCTGTACCGCAGCCCCGATCCGTTCCGTACGCCCAAGCGCGACGAGTACCGGGACTGGATCGACGCCCTCGAGGTCGGCACGATGTGGACCGGCGGCTTCCCCGAGCCGCTGACCTTCTCGCTGCGCGCCCGGCGCCACCTGCGCGCCCGCGCGGGCGAGTTCGACGTCATCCACGACAACCAGACCCTCGGCTACGGCCTGCTGGGCGATCTCGGCGCGCCCCTGGTGACCACCATCCACCACCCCATCACCGTCGACCGCAAGCTCGACCTCGCCGCCGCGAAGGACCGCAAGAAGCGCGCGTCCGTGCGTCGCTGGTACGCGTTCACGCGCATGCAGGGCCGCGTGGCCCGACGGCTGCCGTCGGTGCTGACCGTCTCCGGTTCCTCCCAGCAGGAGATCGCCGAGCACCTCGGTGTGCGCGGCGACCGCATCCACGTCGTGCACATCGGCGCCGACACCGACCTCTGGTCGCCGGACCCCTCCGTCCCGGAGGTTCCCGGGCGGATCGTGACCACCTCCAGCGCCGACGTCCCGCTCAAGGGGCTCGTCCACCTCGTCGAGGCCCTCGCCAAGCTCCGTACCGAGCAGCCCGGCGCCCACCTCGTCGTCGTCGGCAAGCGCGCCGAGAGCGGGCCCGTCGCCCGCGCGATCGAGACGTACGGGCTCCAGGACGCGGTGCGGTTCGTCAAGGGCATCACCGACGCCGAGCTCGTGGACCTGGTGCGCAGCGCCCAGGTCGCCTGCGTGCCCTCCCTGTACGAGGGCTTCTCGCTCCCGGCGGCCGAGGCGATGGCCACCGGCACCCCGCTGGTCGCCACCACCGGCGGGGCCATCCCCGAGGTGTCCGGCCCCGACGGGGAGACGTGCCTGGCCGTGCCGCCCGGCGACGCGGGGGCGCTGGCCGTCGCGCTGGGCCGGCTGCTGGGCGACGCCGGGCTGCGCGCCCGGCTGGGGGCCGCCGGGCGCGAGCGGGTCCTGACCCGGTTCACCTGGGCCAAGGCCGCCGAGGGCACCGTCGCGCACTACAGATCCGCCGTCGCGCGGGCCGCCGCCGCCCGGACCCGGTGAGCTCCGGAGCCCGCACCGGGCGCGCCGCCCGGCGCACCACCGAGACCCGAAGCACCCGAAGCACCCGAAGCACCTGAATGAGCCCGAAGCGCCCCGACCACGTCGAGCGCCCCGGGCGCCACCTGGCAGTTCTTCTCATCCGCAACACCCTTCACCCCCGTGACCGCGAAGGCAGGACCCCGTGCTGACCGTCGATTTCTCCCGGTTCCCGCTCGCCGCAGGCGACCGCGTGCTCGATCTGGGCTGCGGCGCAGGCCGGCACGCCTTCGAGTGCTACCGGCGCGGCGCCCAGGTCGTCGCCGTCGACCGCAACGGCGAGGAGATCCGCGAGGTAGCCAAGTGGTTCGCCGCCATGAAGGAGGCCGGTGAGGCCCCGGCCGGCGCCACCGCCACCGCCATGGAGGGCGACGCCCTGGCGCTGCCCTTCCCGGACGAGTCCTTCGACGTCGTCATCATCTCCGAGGTCATGGAGCACATCCCCGACGACAAGGGCGTGCTCGCCGAGATGGTGCGCGTGCTCAAGCCCGGCGGGCGCATCGCGGTGACCGTCCCGCGCTACGGCCCGGAGAAGGTCTGCTGGGCGCTGTCGGACGCCTACCACGAGGTCGAGGGCGGCCACATCCGCATCTACAAGGCGGACGAGCTGCTCGGCAAGATGGAGGCCGCGGGCCTCAAGCCGTACGGCACCCACCACGCGCACGGCCTGCACTCCCCGTACTGGTGGCTCAAGTGCGCGTTCGGCGTCGACAACGACAAGGCGCTGCCCGTCAAGGCGTACCACAAGCTCCTGGTCTGGGACATCATGAAGAAGCCGCTGGCCACCCGCCTCGCCGAGCAGGCCCTCAATCCGCTCATCGGCAAGAGCTTCGTGGCGTACGCGACCAAGCCCCACCTGCCCGTCGGCGCAGCCGGCTCCGCCCAGTGAGCTCGCCGGGGCGCACCGTGCCGGAACACCTCGTCCTGGACGGCGTACTGACCGCCGAGCAGGCCGCGCGGACCGTGGCGGGGATCCTGGCCGCGCAGCGCGCGGACGGGGCCATACCGTGGTTCCGCGGCCACCACCTCGACCCGTGGGACCACACCGAGGCCGCGATGGCCCTCGACGCGGCGGGCGAGCACGAGGCGGCCGAGCGGGCCTACGCCTGGCTGGCCCGGCACCAGAACCAGGACGGCTCCTGGTACGCGGCCTACGCGGACCGGCCCGACGGTGTGGACACGGACGCGCCGCAGGACGCGAGCCGGGAGTCCAACTTCGTCGCGTACATAGCGGTCGGCGTCTGGCACCACTACCTGGCGACCGGCGACGACACCTTCCTGGACCGGATGTGGCCGTCGGTGGTCGCGGCCGTCGAGTTCGTCCTCGCGCTCCAGCAGCCGGGCGGCGAGATCGGCTGGAAGCGGGAGGCGGACGGCACCGTCGTCACCGACGCCCTGCTGACCGGTTCCTCCTCCATCCACCAGGCGCTGCGCTGCGCGCTGGCCATCGCGGACCACCGGGGTGACCCGCAGCCGGACTGGGAGCTGGCGACGGGCGCGCTCGCGCACGCGATACGCCGGCACCCGGAGCGGTTCCTGGACAAGGACCGCTACTCGATGGACTGGTACTACCCGGTCCTGGGCGGGGCGCTGTCGGGCCCGGAGGCGAAGGCGCGGATCGAACGGCGCTGGGAGGAGTTCGTGGTCCCGGACCTCGGGGTGCGGTGCGTGCTGCCGAACCCGTGGGTGACGGGCGGCGAGTCCTGCGAGCTGGCGCTGACCCTGTGGGTGATGGGCGAGTCGGACCGGGCGCTGGAGATCCTGCGCTCGATCGGGCACCTGCGCGCCGAGAACGGCATGTACTGGACGGGGTACGTCTTCGAGGACCGGGCGGTGTGGCCGGTGGAGCAGACGACCTGGACGGCCGGTTCGCTGCTGCTCGCGGTGGCGGCACTGGGCGGGGACGGGGCGACCGGGGAGGTCTTCGGCGGGCTGGCCCTGCCGTCGGGCCTGGAACCGGACTGCTGCCGCTGACGTCCCGCGGGGGACCCCCCGAACGGGTCCCCCGGGTGGTGGGGCCGGGTGCCGGGGGTGAGGCTGCGGGGGACACCTCAGTCCCCGGAGGAAACCGTGGCCGTATCCGCAACCGTCCGTATCCGTCGAGCCCTCACGGCGGTGGTGCTGTCCACCGCGCTGCTGGCCGGTGCCACCGCGTGCGGCAGCGGCGGCGACCGGGGGCAGCGGGGGGAGGTCTCCTCGGCCGCCGCCGCGGAGCTGGCCGCCCTCGCCGTGGCGGAGACGGACGCGGCCGCCGCCGACGAGCTGGCCGCCGTGACGCCGACGCCGAGCACCGAGGCCGAGAGGCAGAAGTTCGCCAAGACGCGGTTCGTCGCCAACGCCGGCCTCGCGGCCGGGGCGACGTACCAGTGGATCGTCAAGCCGTACCGCGAGGGCAAGTTCAAGAAGGGCGCGAAGGGGCGTACGTTCGCGCTGATCAAGGCGGGGCTCGCGGGGGCCTTCGCGTACAACCGGCTGAAGGCGGCCGCCGAGAACGCCAAGGGCGACCCGCTGCTGTCGAAGGCGATGGGCCCGCTGACGGCGGGCATCGATTCCCTCAAGGGGCTGGGCAACAAGCTCCGCAAGGGCGAGGCGGGCGACGCCGACATCGACGCCTTCAACAACGTCATCGGCGGGGTCAAGGAAGCCGGCAAGAACGCGGGCGCCGTGGTGACCGACAAGGTGCCGAGCACCTCGCAGCTGACCGGCTGAGCCGCCCGCCTGTTTCAATGGCGGATGTGATCGAGTTCCTGTTCCTCTCCCTCGCGGTCGGCGGGCTGGGCTGGCTGCTGCGGCGCAGGCACCGGCAGCGGCTGGCGGCCGGCGGTCCCGCCGGGATCCCGGGCATGGCCCGGATCCCGGCGGGCGAGGGGCGTTGGCGCCCCGGCCGGCTGTACGCGGACCAGGGCGCGGCCCGCTGGCAGCCCGCCCGGCGCCCGGCCGTGCCCCTGGCCGGCGCCCGGGCCACCGCCGTCCGGGTGCCCTCCGTACGGGAGGGGATCTCCATCAACCCGGGCTCGCGGATCGTGGCCTGTGCCCTGGAGGGCGGGGGGACGATGGAGATCGCCGTGATGCCGCTGGACCTGCGCGCGCTCCTCGAAGCCGTGCCGGAAGAGACCCCTTAGTCCCGGCTCAGGCGTTGAGCTCCGCCAGCACCCTCAGGGTGTGCGGGTCCGGGGCCGTGACGAGCAGGTCGGTGACGGGGCCCCCGCGCCACAGTTCCAGGCGTTCCGCGATCCGCTCGCGGGGCCCGACGAGGGAGATCTCGTCGGCGAACGCGTCCGGGACGGCGAGCACCGCCTCCTCCCTGCGCCCCGCCAGGAACAGTTCCCGGATGCGCCGGGCCTCGGCCTCGTAGCCCATGCGGCCCATCAGGTCGGCGTGGAAGTTCCGGGTGGCGTGGCCCATGCCGCCGATGTAGAAGCCGAGCATCGCCTTGACGGGGAGCAGCCCTTCGGCGACGTCCTCGCAGACCTCGGCACGGGCCATCGGGGCGATCATGAACCCGTCGGGGAGGTCCGTCAGCGAGGCCCGGTAGACGTCGGTGCGGGTGGGTGACCAGTAGAGGGGCAGCCAGCCGTCCGCGATGCGGGTGGTCTGGGCGATGTTCTTGGGGCCCTCGGCGCCGAGCAGCAGCGGGAGGTCCGCGCGCAGCGGGTGGGTGATGGGCTTGAGGGGTTTGCCGCTGCCCGTGCCGTCCTGCCCGCGGTAGGGGTGGCTGTGGAAGCGGCCGTCCAGGGTGACCGGGCCCTCGCGGCGCAGCACCTGGCGGACGACGTCCACGTACTCCCGGGTCGCGGTGAGCGGGCTCGCGGGGAACGGGCGCCCGTACCAGCCCTCCACCACCTGCGGCCCGGACAGGCCGAGGCCGAGCATCATCCGGCCGCCGGAGAGGTGGTCGAGGGTGAGGGCGTGCATGGCGGTGGCGGTGGGGGTCCGGGCGGCCATCTGGGCGATGGCGGTGCCGAGCCGGATGCGGGAGGTGTGCGCGGCGATCCAGGTCAGCGGGGTGAAGGCGTCGGAACCCCAGGCCTCGGCGGTCCACACCGAGTGGTAGCCGAGGCGTTCGGCCTCGGTGGCGAGGCCGAGGTGGGCGGGGGCGGGTCCGCGGCCCCAGTAGCCGAGTGCGAGTCCGAGGCGCATGGACGGTCCCCTCCGCGAAGCCGGATCTGACGGTACGTCAGGTAACGTCAGGCGACTGTAGGGCACGCGCGCCCCGCCGGGAAGTGCGGAACGGCCCCCCTCCCCGTGCGGCGGTTTCTAGGGATCGTTGCAACACGTGGTTGTGTTGATCAGGCCGCGAGTAGTTTATGCAGGCGCTCGGCTGGGGTTTCCCAGCCGAGCGTTTTGCGTGGGCGGCCGTTGAGCTGGGCTGCGACGGCGTCGAGGTGCTCGCGGCTGTGGGCAGACAGGTCGGTTCCCTTGGGGAAGTACTGCCGCAGCAGGCCGTTGGTGTTCTCGTTCGAGCCGCGTTGCCAGGGGCTGGCGGGGTCGCAGAAGTAGACCGGGATGTCGGTGGCGAGGGTGAACGAGCCATGGGCTGCCATTTCGCTGCCTTGATCCCAGGTCAGCGAGCGCACCAGGTGTGCGGGCAGCGTCTGAACCGTCTCGACGAGGGCGTCGCGGACGTGTTCGGCGCTGCGGCCGTCGGGCAGGTGCAGGAGCATCACGTAGCGGGTGGCGCGTTCGACGAGGGTGCCGATCGCGGAGCCGTTGTCCTTACCGATGATCAGGTCGCCCTCCCAGTGCCCGGGCACGGCCCGGTCCTCGACCTCGGCCGGGCGGTCACTGATCATGATCATCGGGGTGGCGAAGCGGGGCTGGCGCTGCTGGGCCTGGCGTCGCGGTGTGCGGCGGGCGCGTCCCGAACGCAGTGCCTTTGCCAGCTCTCGGCGCAGTTCGCCGCGGCCCTGGACGTAGAGGGCCTGATAGATCGTTTCGTGGACCACGTGCATCTCCGGCCGGTCGGGGAACGTCCGGCGCAGACTCTCGCAGATCTGTTCCGGGCTCCACTTCAGGTCCAGGCCGTCCTGGACGAAGTCCCGCAGCGCGGTGTTCTGGCCGATCTTGCCCGGTTTGGGGCGAGGCCGGCGGGCATCGGCCCGGGCCTGGGCCGCGTGCGGCCGGTACTGGCCATTGAACGGGTGCCGGTTGCGGCGTACCTCCCTGCTGACCGTGGAGGGGCTGCGGCCCAGCTCGGCGGCGATCGCACGGACCGTGGCCTTCTCCCGCAGCCGGTCAGCGATGTGGATCCGGTCCGCCTCGCGCAGATAACGCGAAGGACCGGACGAGGGCGCTACCGCTGTGAGCGGTAGCGCCCTTCCGGTCCTGCCGGACGGGGCGCGGCCATTACGCCACCGCTTCCCCGTCCGAAGGTTGATGCCGACGATCCGGCACGCTTCCCGACTGCTCACGCCTTGCTGCATGAGCTGAAGGTAGGCACGCCGTTCCTCGGTCAACGAACGGCGTCCCCGGTTGACCGAACGGTCTCGGATCTCGAAGTCCATCGCACTCCCCAGGCTGGGGTGTTGCGACGATCACTAGAACTCAAGTGCGGGGAGGGGGGCCGTACGCCGTGGTCCGGGCGGGGCGGTCAGCCGCGCTGGATCCCGGAGGTGTCGTTCAGGACGCCGCGGCGGCCGTCCTGCGTCTGCGCGATCAGCGCCGACGGGCCGCGCTGGTCGACGGCCAGGTACCAGGTGCCCGGGGCCAGTTCCGCGATCGGGACGGGGGAGCCGTCCTCGCCGTACAGGGGCCGGGCCACCGGCACCGCGAACCAGAACGGCGTGAAGTCCGCCGCCGGGGCGGCCGGCGCGTCCTGCGGGCCGGGCGCCGGGGTGCCCCCGTACGGCGGGGCGGGCTGCGGGTTGGCCCCGTAGGCCTGGGGCTGCTGCCCGCCCGGGTAGCCGTACCCGGTGCCGGGCTGGCCGCCGTACGGCTGGGGGGCGACCGGCCGGGGCTCGGGCACGAGCGGCCCGGCCAGCGCGGGGATCTTCGCACCGGCGACGGCCACGCCCGCCAGCGCGAGGTTGGCGAGGAAGGCGATGATGCAGCCGGCGCCCAGGTCGGCCCTGGCCGGGCTGGTGATCAGCGACCACAGTGCCGCCCAGGCCGCCGCCACGGCCAGCACGGTGCCCCAGGCCGTCAGGGTCAGGCCCCCGAGCTTGCGGCCCTCGGGCAGGAAGCGGGCGCCGATCAGCAGGCCGGCGGCGATGAACCCCGTCAGGAAGATGGTGGGCAGCGCCAGCCCGTAGACGTCGGTGTCCCACGCACTCGGGAGGTCCAGGCCGGTGGCGGAGTAGAAATCGAGGAACGAGGCGATGAACAGCAGCACCGCTGCTCCGATCACCACGCCGTCACCTCGAGTGAGGGAGCGGATGTTCACGTCTTGGGGTGTCCTTCTCGGTCTTGGCTGGGCGGAGCGGGCGCCCCCATGGTACGGAGCTTCGCGCGGCCGAGAGGATCGGGGCGGCGAGCCGCCCCGGGACGACTGCCGGTGAACTACCCGCCCAGGAAGCCGACGATGCCGTCGGCGATGCCCTGCGCCGCCTTCTGCCGCCACTCCGGACTCGTCAACTGCGCCGCGTCCTTGGCGTCACGCATGTTGCCGCATTCGAGGAACACCTTGGGACGCGTCGAGAGGTTGAGCCCGCCCAGGTCGTCGCGGACCACCAGCCCGGTGCCGCTGCCGAGGTAATTGGCCGGGGCGGAGCCCGTGGTGCGGCCGAAGTTGCGCGCGATGCGCTCCCCGAGGTCGCGGGAGGGGCCGACGATCTTCGTGGTGTCCGCCGCCCCGCTCTTGACCCGGGCCGGGAGGATGACGTGGAACCCCCGGTTGCCGGCGGAGGCCCCGTCGGCGTGGACGGAGACGACTGCGTCGGCCGCCGCCTCGTTGCCGATCCGGGCCCGCTCGTCGATGCAGGGGCCCCACGGGCGGTCGGCCTCGTGGGTGAAGACCACCTTGACGCCCTTGGCCTCCAGCAGCGCGCGCGCCCGGCGGGAGACGTCGAGGGAGAACTCCGCTTCCTTGTAGCCGGAGTTGGTGGTGGTGCCGGTGGTGTCGCACTCCTTGCGGTGGGTGCCGATGTCCACCAGCTTGTTGATCTCGGAGCCGTGCTGGAAGTTGCCCGTGTTGTGGCCGGGGTCGATGACGACCGTCCGGCCGGCGAGCGGGCCCTTGGCGGCGGTGGGGGCCTGCGCGCCAGCGCTCGGGGCGGGGCTCTGGGCCGGCCCCTGCGCCGGGCTGGGCGAGGCGCTGGACTTCGCGTCCGTCGAGCCCGTGGCGTGCGAGGCGGTGAGGGGCGGGCCCTCGGGCTGCCGCCCGTCGGGCCCCGGGCCGGTCAGCACCTGGGCCAGCACCCAGCCCGCCAGACAGGTCGGGGCCAGCGCCGCCAGGGCCACCGTGAGGGCGGGCCGACGCGCGAACCAGGGCCGGTCCGGGCTGATCGAGGACCGGGACTCGGGGAGCGGGGGGCTTTCGTCGTAGCGCACGTCGCGATGCTAGAACGCCCGCCCGGGCCCCGTACGGACCATGGGCCATCCGGGGGCGTGGTGTGATTGTCGTCCAATGATCCTGGACAGGCGCACTTCCGCCGGTCCCGAGGCCCGGACGCCGGCCCCGAGGCCCGGACGCCGCTCCCGAGGCCCGGACGCCGGCCTAGATGCCGGCTCCGGTACGCCGCAGCACGCGGAGGGAGTCCGTCACCGAGACCTCCTCGAAGGCGCCCGAGGCCAGGGCGCGCAGGTAGATCCGGTACGGGGCCTGGCCGCCGTCCGCCGGGTCCGGGAACACGTCGTGGATCACGAGCGTGCCGCCCTCCGCGAGGTGCGGGGCCCAGCCCTCGTAGTCACCGGTGGCGTGTTCGTCGGTGTGGCCGCCGTCGATGAAGACGAAGCCGAGCTTGCCGCCCCAGGCCGCGGCGACCTGCGGGGAGCGGCCGACGATCGCGATGACGTGCTCTTCGAGACCGGCCCGGTGCAGGGTGCGGCGGAAGGCCGGCAGGGTGTCCATCAGGCCGATCTCCGGGTCCACGACGGTCGGGTCGTGGTACTCCCAGCCGGGCTGCTGCTCCTCGCTGCCCCGGTGGTGGTCGACCGTGATCGCGGGGACGCCCGCCTCGCGGGCCGCGTCGGCCAGCAGGATCGTGGAGCGCCCGCAGTACGTGCCGACCTCCAGCAGCGGCAGCCCGAGTGCGGCGGCCGCGGCGGCCGCCCCGTACAGGGCGAGGCCCTCGCGTACGGGCATGAACCCCTTGGCGGCCTCGAAAGCGGCGAGGGTCTCCGGCTTGGGAGTGGCGGCCATGGTGGTTCCTCCGGCGGTGAGCGGCTGTGGCGGCCCATGGTGCCCTACCGCCCGGTAGGGCACCATGCCGGGGTCCGCGCCCTCGCGGGCCGCCCGCATCCCGTCAGCCGTCACCCCCCGGACTGGGTGTAGCCCCCGCCTGTGGCCACCTTGCAGGCAGGGCATTCCGCCGTGGCTCCTACGATGCCGCCCGACGGGGCGTCGACCCCTTCGGACTCCACGACCTCTGTGCCGGTGACACCGCCGTCGACCGGGGGCGTCGGAGTGGTGACCGTCTGGTCGGTGCTCTGGGCGCAGCTGACGTTCTGCGTGCCGTTGAAGGTGTTCCCGATGCCCATCCCTGTCCGGAGGGGTAACGCACCGCTCCGACCGCCGGGTTGTTGAAGGCCGGGATCAGGTCGTCGTCGGCGGCGGCTCCGCCGGCGGAGAGGATGACAGCGCGGTGGCGGTCGAACACACGAGGGCAAGTCCTCCGGCGAGTCTCATGCGGACAGTCCTGTCGCCGGCTACTTGAGCAGGGTGCCGAGACCGGTGGCGTTGGCCGGCGCCGGCGACAGCCCGGAAGCGAGGCCGGCGATCTGGCGCTTGGCGTCCTCGACTGTCGGAGTGAGGAAGCGCAGCGACAGCAGGTTGTCCAGGCTGAGGGGACTGGCGCTCGGGCGCCCGGGGGTGGGAGCGGCCTGGGCGGCGGGAGCGGAGGCGAGGCCTACGGCGAGGGCCAGGGCGGCGCCCGACAGGACACGGGTGAGGGTGAGGTGGGCCATGACCGCACCAACGCCGCCCGGCCCGGCCGGTTGTGGGCCCTGGGCCGTGCGGGTTGCTTCTTTCGCCCGACTGGCCGCGCAGGCCCGGCGGTTGCTCCACAGCCGGTCTCAGCCGAGGTCGTAGTCGAAGGTGTAGGCGACGGACGGTTCGCCGTGCCGGGCGAGGAAGGTGCCGGCGCCGCGCAGGCCGGTCAGCTCGCCGGTGCCGGAACCGGGCACGACCTCGAAGGCGCAGTGGGTCGTGCCGTCCTCCAGGAAGGTGCCGCGTTCCTCGACGGCGAAGCCGCCCACGCGGCCGTCGAGGCTGCCGGTGACCAGCTCCACGCCGGTGTACGAGCCGGTCGTCGCGGTCATGTAGGCGATCGTGTACGCGCAGACGGTGCCGACGGCCTCGATGCCGCCGGAGAAGGTGTTGACGACCGAGGCGTGGGCGAGCCGCGGCAGGGCGTCGGCCGGGCCGACGGGGCGCTCCTCCCAGTCCGCGAAGGTGAAGTGGCCGGTGGCGGTGCGCGTGGGCATGGGGATCCTTCCGAGGGCAGCGGGGGCTTTCCCCGCGCTGTGACCAGCCTGGACGGCGTACCTGACACCTCCTGTCAGGTACGCGGCCACAATGGGCCCATGCGCGCCGACCGGCTTCTCTCCCTGCTCCTGCTGCTCCAGAACCGCGGCCTGATGACCGCCCCGGAACTGGCGGCGGAACTGGAGGTGTCCGTCCGCACGGTGTACCGGGACATCGAGGCGCTCGGCGCGGCCGGCGTGCCCGTCCGCGCCGACCGGGGCCCCTCGGGCGGGTACCGGCTGATGGACGGCTACCGCACGCGCCTGACGGGGCTCACCGACGCCGAGGCGGCCTCGCTGGTCCTGGCCGGGGTGCCGGGACCCGCGCGGGAGCTGGGGCTGGGCGCCGTGCTGGCCACCGCCCAGCTGAAGCTCCAGGCCGCGCTGCCGGCCGGACCGGCGGACCGGGCCCGCCTCGTACGGGACCGCTTCCACCTCGACGCGCCCGCCTGGTTCCGGGACGCGGACCCGGTGCCGCACCTGGCGGCGGTCGCCCGCGCGGTGTGGGAGCAGCGCGCGGTGCGGGTGGAGTACCGGCGCTGGTCGGGCGAGCCGCGGCAGGCGGCGCTGCACCCGCTGGGCATCGTCCTCAAGAGCGGCATCTGGTACCTCGTCGCGGCCCCGGCGGAGGGGAGCGCCCGCACCTACCGGGTGTCGCGGCTGCTGTCGGTGCGGGAGACGGGGGAGGGCTTCGAGCGGCCCGCCCGGTTCGTGCTGGAGGAGTACTGGGCTGAGTCCTCCCGGCGGCTGGAGGCCGCGCTCCGGCAGGGGGTGGCACGGCTGCGGGTCTCGCCGCGTGCGCAGCGGCTGCTGCCCGTGCAGTTCGGGGCGGCGGGGGCGGGGGCCCTGGAGGGCGCCGGGCCCCCGGACGAGGACGGCTGGGCGGAGGTGGAGCTGCCGGTGGAGTCGCGGGCCGTCGCCGTGGGGGACCTGCTCCGGCTGGGCGCGGAGGCGGAGGTCCTCGGCCCGCCGGAGCTGCGGGCGGCGGTGGTCGGGGCCGTCGGGGTACTCGCCGCGAGGTACGCGGTACCCGCTCCGGGGACGGGAGTTGACGGGTCGGTATGATCCCCTCCCGTACCTGGAGGGCGGGATCCGTCCGCGGGGCCGGGGCCGGGCGGGCCGGGCCGGGAGGCGACGGAGGCCGGGGCGATCGCCCGCGCCGGGCCGGCGGCGATGCCGCGATGAGGGGGCTGCTGTGGAGCCGTTAGGGCCGTCGGGTCCGTCGTACGTGGGGCCGTTCCGGGTGCTGGGCGTGCTCGGCGAGGGCGGGATGGGCAGGGTGCTGCTCGGCGCCGCGCCGGACGGGCGGCTGGTCGCCGTCAAACAGGTCCTCGCGCGGTTCGCCGACGACGAGGGCTTCCGCGCCCGGTTCCGGCGGGAGGTCGCCGCCTCCCGGAGGGTGTCCGGGGCCTATACGGCGGCCGTGATGGAGTCCGACGCGGACGCGCCGACCCCCTGGCTGGCCTCGGTGTTCGTCTCCGGTCCGTCGCTGGGGGCGGCCGTGGCCGAGGTCGGGGCGCTTCCCGAGGAGACCGTACGCCGCCTCGCGGCCGGCCTGGCGTCCGCGCTCGCGGAGATCCACCGGGCGGGGCTGGTCCACCGTGACCTGAAGCCCGAGAACGTACTGCTCACCGAGGACGGCGTCCGGGTGATCGACCTGGGCATCGCACGGGCGGCCGAGAGCGGGGTCGACACTCGGCTGACGCACACGGGCCTGGTGATCGGCTCACCGCCCTTCATGTCGCCCGAGCAGGCCGAGGGGCGCGAACTCACGGCGGCCAGCGACGTGTTCTCCCTCGGGTCGGTGCTGTACCTGGCGGTCACGGGGCGCAACCCGTTCGCGGCGTCGTCGACCCTCCAGACCCTGTACGACGTGGTGCACGCGGAGCCCGAGCTGTCGGCCGTCCCGGCGGGGCTGCGGGAGGTCGTGGAGCGCTGCATGGCCAAGGACCCCGCCGCCCGGCCGTCCCCGGCGGACCTGTTCGCCCTCCTCGGCCCGGTCGCCCCGTCGGGCCGTCAGCCGTGGCCTCCGGCGGTGCACCGCATGATCGCCGAGCAGGGCGCGGCCATCGACCGCCTGCTGGGCGGCGGCCCGCGGGAACCGGCGACGCTCGTGGCCGAGGTGGTGCCGGAGCGGGAGCAGGCACCGGCACCGGCGTCGACGGGGCAGCCGCAGCCGCAGCCGGCGCGGGTTCCGGATCCACGGCCCGCCCTCGTACCCCTGCCGGAGGATCCGCCCGTCACCGTGGGCGCCCTGACCTCCGCGCCGCCCCGGCGCCGCGTGCTCCGCGTGGCCGGGCCGCTGGCGGCGGCCGTCGCGCTGGTGGCGGCCGGTACGGGCGTATGGGCGTACGGGCAGCAGGCCGGTGGGTGGTGGGGCGAGACGGTGCACACGAAGCTGGACCGCTGCGATACGGCGGCCGCCAAGCTGCCGCTGCCGCCCGGGGCGGAGCCGGCGCCGACGCTGGAAACCGTCCTGCCGGAGCGCGGTGGCGGCCCCACCACCTCGGTGCGCTGCTACTGGTTCGGCGGGGGGAAGCCCCGCGTGATCGCGGAGTGGTCCCTGAAGCTCAACGCGGAGGGCGGCGGCCGGGAGGGGCGGGAGGAGCAGCGGGAGCGGCTCGCCTCGGAGCGGCGGACGGTGCGGGCGGCCGTGCGGACGGTGGAGCAGACGAAGGTGGGGCTCGGCGACGAGACGCTGTGGAAGGACAGCTGCGAACTCGTGGTCCGGGACGGGAACCTCAGGCTCTACGTGTGGAGCGGAGGCGATTCGGATCAAAGCCAGGCGGATGACGGCGCGTCGGACGAAAGCGGGGCGAGCGGGTCGCCCGCCCCGCCGTCCGGGTGCCGGAAAGAAGCCGTGGCGATCGCCCGAGCCGCCCTCGCGGCCGTGCCGGCCGGCTGAGGGCGGGGGGCAGCTCCCGCCGGGCGGCGCGACGCGGCGCGGGTTGCTCGTGCCGCGGTCGCCCTCCAGGAGCCGCATCGGGCGCAGCGGCCGGTCCGCGTCGCGGCGGTGGCCCAGCCAGCCGCAGCCGTTGCACCTCCACCACTGTTCGGGCCTCGGCGACGGTGGTGCCCCGTCCCAGCGGTTGCGGCGGTACGAGACGCTCAGCGCGGTCAGTGCTCTCCCGCAGTGCGGGCAGTCCGGGCTGATGGGGGGCGGCCCACAGCACCCGGGCCGCTGCCGAAGGGGCGTACGGGGTGCCGAGAAGAGCCCGTTCCTGACCTTCCGTCAGATTGGAACGTGTTCTACTCTGCCGCGCATGGGCATCGGAATCACGCGGGAACAGCGGGAGTTGGCCGACGCCGTGCGCGGCTGGGTGGCGCGGACCGTACCGCCCGAGGAGGTGCGCAAGCTGCTCGACGCCCCGCCGCGGACGGGGGTCCGGCCCGGCTACTGGGACGGGCTGGTGGAATCCGGGCTGGCGGTGCCCCACCTGGCGGGCGGCACCCTGCTGGATCTGGCCGTCGTGGTGGAGGAGGCCGCCCGGGCGGCGCTGCCCGGGCCCTTCCTGCCGAGCGCGCTGGCCTCCGTACTCCTGCAACGGGCGGGGGCCGAGCCGCTCGACGGCCGTATCGGGGCGGTCGCCCTGGGCCCCGGCACGCTCACCGCCGTCCCCGTCGAAGGCGCCGGATGGCGGCTGGACGGGGAGGCGCCCCCCGTGCTCGGCGGGGGCGAGGCCGACCTGGTGGTCCTCGCCGCCGTGGCGGAGGGCGCCACCCGCTGGTTCGCGGTCGACGCCGCCGCGCTCGGCATCCGCACCCACGAGGGCGCCGACCCCACCCGCCCCACCGCCGAGGTCCGGGCGCGGAACGCCGCCGTCCCGCCCGGCGGGCTGCTGCGGCTCGACACCGCCCTCGTCCGGGACCTGGCCTGCGCCCTCTTCGCCGCCGACGCCTGCGGCACCGCCGCCTGGGCGGTGCACACCGCCGCCGAGCACGCCAGGACGCGCGAGCAGTTCGGCAGCCCCATCGGCCGCTTCCAGGGCGTCAAGCACCTGTGCGCCGACATGCTGGTCCGCCTCGAACAGGCCCGGGCCCTCGCCTGGGACGCCGCGAACAGCGCGGACGACACCCCGCCGGTACGCTCGCTCGTCACCGCCCTCGCCGCCGCGACCGCCCTCGACGCCGCGTACTCCTGCGCCAAGGACTGCATCCAGATCCTCGGCGGCATCGGCTTCACCTGGGAACACGACGCCCACCTCTACCTGCGCCGCTCCCTCGTCGCCCGCCAGCTCCTGGGCCCCGGCGACGGCCACCGCGTCCGCGCCGCGCGCCTCGCCGCGGCCGGCGCCCGGCGCGAGCTGCGCCTCGAACTGCCGCCCGAGGCCGAGACGCACCGGGCGGCCGCCCGCGCCGCCATCGGGGCCGCCCGCGGCCTCGACCCGGCCGCCGCCCGCCGGGTGCTGGCCCCCACCGGGTACGCGGCCCCCCACCTCCCGCCCCCGTACGGACTCGGCGCCGGGCCCGTCGAGCAGCTCGTCGTCCAGCAGGAGCTGAGGGAGGCCGGCGTCAGGCTCGCCGACCTCGGCATCGCCACCTGGGTGGTGCCGTCGCTGCTCGCCTACGGGACCGACGCGCAGCGCGCCGCCCACGTCCTGCCGGCCCTGCGCGGGGACACGACCTGGTGCCAGCTCTTCTCGGAGCCCGGCGCGGGCTCCGACCTGGCCTCCCTGCGGACGCGCGCCGAACGCGCCGCCGACGGTTCCTGGAAGGTCAACGGGCAGAAGGTGTGGACGAGTTCCGCGCACACCGCCGACTTCGGGATCCTGCTGGCCCGGACCGATCCGGCCGCGCCCAAGCACAAGGGGCTCGGGTACTTCGTCGTCGACATGAAGAACACCCCCGGCATCGAGATCCGCCCGCTCAGGGAGATCACCGGCGAGGCCCTCTTCAACGAGGTCTGGTTCGAGGACGCCGTGCTCCCGGCCGACGCCCTGGTCGGGGAGGCCGGCGGCGGGTGGCGGGTCGCCCGCAACACCCTCGGCAACGAGCGCGTCCACATGGCCGACCAGATGAGCTTCGACGCCGCCCCGGGGCCGGGCGGCCCGGGAGCCGCCTCGGGTCTGGAGGCACTGATCGCCAGGTCGGCGGAGCTCGACGGCCCGTACCCGGCCCGCATCGGCGCGCTCGCCGCCGAGGCGCACGCCCTCGCCTGCATCGGCCTGCGGACCACCCTCCAGCAGGTGTCCGGGCTGGATCCGGGCGCGGGGGCGTCCGTACGCAAGCTCGTGCAGACCCCCCACCAGCAGCGGACCGCCGAACTGGTCCTGGAACTGCTCGGCCCGGCGGGCGCGGTGCGGGAGGGCGCGGGGGAGCGGGCGGTGCACGGGATGCTCATGTCCCGCTGCCTGACCATCGCCGGGGGCACCACACAGGTCCAGCTCAACGTCGTCGCCGAGCGGATCCTCGGCCTCCCCAGGGACTGACGGACTTACGGACTACGGGACTTACGGACGAGGAGTCAACGGGCATGAAGCCATACATCGTGGGCGTCGGCATGACGAAGTTCGAGAAGCCGGAGTCACGGGACTGGCAGTACTGGGACATGGCCGAGGAGGCCGGCGGCGCGGCGCTCGCCGACGCCGGCGTGGACTACGGGCTGGTCGAGCAGGTGCCGGCCGGCTACTGCTTCCAGCCCTCCACCGCCGGTCAGCGGGCGGTGTACGGACTGGGCCTGACGGGCGTCCCCGTCTACAACGTCAGCAACAACTGCGCGACGGGCTCCACGGCCCTGATGATGGCGCGGCAGTTCGTCCAGGGCGGCCTTGCCGACTGCGTGCTCGCCGTCGGCTTCGAGAAGATGAAGCGCGGGGCGCTGGGCGGCGGCGCCGACGGCGGTGACTTCTCCGCCTCGCCGGTGGCCCGGCACTACGGGATCATGGCGGCCGCGCACGGCTTCGAGATGTCCCCGCCCACCGCGCAGATCTTCGGGAACGCCGCCCGCGAGCACATGGAGCGGTACGGCACCACGCCCGCCCAGCTGGCGGCGGTCGGCGCCAAGAACCACCGGCACTCCGCGAACAACCCGAACGCGCAGTTCCAGGACGTGTACACGGTCGAGGAGGTCCTCGCGGCCAAGACCGTCCACTCCCCGCTGACCAAGCTCCAGTGCTCGCCCACCTCCGACGGGGCCGCGGCCGCCCTCGTCGTCTCGGAGCGGTTCGTCGTCGCGCACGGACTGCACCACAAGGCCGTCGAGATCGTCGCCCAGGCGATGACCACGGACACCGCCGAGAGCTTCGGCGGCTCCTGCATCGACGTCGTCGGCAAGCCCATGACGGCCGCCGCGGGCCGCCGGGTGTACGAGGCCTCCGGGCTCGGCATCGAGGACGTCGACGTCGTCGAACTGCACGACTGCTTCTCGGTCAACGAACTGCTGACCTACGAGGCGCTCGGCATGTGCGCCGACGGCGCCTCCGGCGAGCTCGTCGAGAGCGGTGCCACCACCTACGGCGGCCGGTGGGTGGTCAACCCCTCGGGCGGCCTGATCTCCAAGGGCCACCCGCTCGGGGCGACGGGGCTCGCGCAGGCGGCGGAACTGGTGTGGCAGCTGCGCGGCGAGGCGGGCGCCCGCCAGGTCCCCGGCGCCCGGGTCGGGCTGGCGCACAACATCGGGCTGGGCGGCGCGGCGGTGGTGACCCTGCTGCGCAGGTGAACTCCCCGCAGCCGGAGTGCCGTGCCGGAGTACCCCGCCGGACGCCTACGCGGGCACCAGCCGGGGCATCAGGCGCAGCGCGTTCTCCCGGTTGATGGCGCGGCGCAGCGCGGGCGTCAGGGCCGGGTCCGCGGCCAGCGCGGGTACGGCGATGTCCGCGACCATGCCGGCGGGGCAGGCGGGCCAGTCGCTGCCGAAGAGGATCCGGGCCGGGTCCACGGTGGCCAGCAGGGTGCCGGCCGGGGACATCGGGCCGGCGGTGTCGTAGTAGAAGCGGTGCAGGTGGTCCCGGACCGCCGCGGGCTCCACCGGAGGGTCGAAGGAGCCCGCGAAGGCCTCCAGCCGGGTCGCGATGTGCGGGAGGAAGCCGCCGCCGTGCGGCAGGACCACCGACAGGTTCGGGAAGCGGTCGAGGGTCCGGTTGCGGATCATGTTGGCGGCGGCGCGAGTGGTGTCGAGGAGGAAGTCGCACAGGAAGTTCGGCAGCCCCGGAACGGTGGCCCCGGGCGGCCCCCCGGCCCCCGGCCGTCCGCCCGCGCCGGGACCGCCCGCGCCGGGACCGCCCGCGCCGGGACCGCCCGCGCCGGGACCGCCCGCGCCGGGACCGCCCGCGCCGGGACCGCCCGCGCCGGGCGGCGGGCCCGCCGGGACGGCCGGGAGGTTGTGCGGGTGGGTGTCCACCACGGCGGCACGCTCGTCCAGCTCGGCGAAGATCCCGTCGTACACGGGGTCCCCCAGGTACACCCCGCCGTAGTTGGCGGTGACGTTCACCCCCACCGCGCCCAGCTCGTCGAGCCCGTGGCGCAGCGCCCAGGAGGAGACCTCCAGGTCGTCCAGGAAGAGCGGGGTGTGGAAGAAGAACCGTCCCGGATGCGCCTCGGCCGCTTCCACCGCCGCCCGCAGCGTCACGGTGACGGCCTCCCGCAGCTGCGCGGAGCTCTCGTACCGGGCGGGCAGCATCGGCTTGAGCACGGCGGTGGCGATCCCCGCCCGGTCCATGAGCGCCAGCGCGGACTCCGCGTCCCAGCGGGCCCACGGCGGCAGCGCCCGCGGATCCACCAGCCCCCGCGCCTCGCCCCACTCCCGCCAGGCCGGGGCGCAGAAGTGGTGGTGGACGTCGATCACCGCCCGGCTGCCGTCGTCGTCCTCCGCGGCCGCGGTGGCGGGCCGTGCTGCTCCACTGGCGGCGAAACCGCCGGCGCCGTATTCCGGCATGGGCGCATTCCCTCTCTTCGGGCCGCGCCCCGGGATCGCGCCCCGGGATCGCGGAACGGGGTCGCGGAACGTGATCAGCGAACACCTTAGGGCGGGCCCGGGCCGCCGCCGCCCGGACATTCCCGAGGGGGAGCATTCGGCTCCGAACGGGTCAACGCGGTTTGGCCGTCATTCGGCCCAGGGAAAGGAGCCGACTGTCCATTCCGGGATACCCGAGAGGTATGAGCGCGTGACGACTGAACCGACAGTGGCAGTGGGGGACGGACCCGCGCTCGAAGACGCGGTGGCGGCGGTGACGAAGGGCACGCCGGAATACCGGCAGTGCCCCTATCCGGTCTACCGGTCGCTGCGCGAGAAGGCCCCGATCGCCCGGCTGACCCCCGGGCACGGAGTGCCCACGTACCTCATCACCCGGTACGAGGACGCCCACGCGGTCTTCGCCGACCATCGCGTCGGCAAGGACATGCACGAGGCCATCGACACCTACCACGCCCTGTTCGGGGACGCGTGCGAGGCGCTCGACGACAACCTCCTCTTCGCGGACCCGCCCCGGCACACCCGGCTGCGCCACATCGCCAAGACGGCCTTCACCCCGCGCCACGTCAAGGACCTGCGCCCGCACATCCAGGAACTGGTGAACGGGCTGCTCGACCGGTGCCCGACGGACGAGCCCGTCGACCTGATGGCGGCCTTCGCGCTGCCGCTGCCCGTCATGGTCATCTGCGAGCTGCTCGGCATCGTCGGGGACGAGCGCGTCGAGGTGCTGGAGTGGTTCGCCCAGGTGACCCGCTCCCGGTTCAGCAGGGACCTGAAGCACGAACTGGTCGAGGCCGAGCACTGGCTGCGCGACTACTTCACGGACCTGATCCACCGCACCCGCGAGAATCCCACCGACGACTTCCTGAGCGTGCTGGCGGAAACCCCGCACGACGAGGAACCGCTGACGGACGACGAACTCGTCTCGATGATCTGGGTGCTGCTCTTCGCGGGCCACAAGACCACCACCCTCCAGATCGGCAACTGCGTCTACAGCCTGCTGACCCATCCGGAACAGCTGAAGGCCGTCCAGGAGAACCGGGAACTCCTTCCGCGGGCGATCGAGGAAATGGTCCGTTTCGAGGGCTCGGTGGAAACCTCCACCTTCCGGTACGCGCTGGAGGACGTGGAAATCGGCGGGACGGTCATTCCGCGGGGCGCCGTCATCCAGATCGCGATCGCCTCCGCGAACCGGGACCCGGAGAAGTTCCCCGAGCCCGACAGGCTCGACTTCACGCGCGAGGGGCTCCAGGGCAGTCACCTCGGCTTCGGTTTCGGGGCGCACTACTGTCTGGGCGCGCCGCTGGCCCGCCTGGAGCTGGAGATCTGCCTGACGTCGCTGCTGGACCGCTTCCCCGACATGGTGCTGGCGATGCCGTCGGCGCACGGTGGTGACTGGCTGAAGGGGCCGTTCCCCGCTTTCCGGGGGCTGGAGCGGCTGCCGGTGGCGCTGGACCCCTCACGGACGGTCGACGACTGGACGAAGCCCGCGGGCTGAGCCCCGCCCCGGCGCGGCCGGCGGCCCTCCGCCGTCACCGGCGGAGGGCCTCCGCGCGTCCGCGGCCGGCCGGCCAGCCGGTCTGCCGGTCTGCCGGTCTACGGGCCCGCCAGCGCCGGGTCCACCACCGTCTCGCCCGTGGAGGCGCGGCGCAGGCAGTCCGCCAGGTCCTCGACGGGGCCGTCCCGCAGGACCAGCCCCGCCGCGCCCGCCGTCAGGGCCGCCTCCAGCAGGCCGGGGCGGGCCGAGCCGGCGGTCAGCAGGACCCGGCACTCGGGATCGTCGGCGAGCAGCGCCGTCACCGCGGCGACCTCCTCCACCAGCGCCACCTGCGGCCGGGCCGTGGGGGAGTCCACCACCTCGATGTCCGGCTGGAGGCCGAGCAGCAGCGCGAGGGCCGGGTCCGGCGGCTCCAGCAGGACGCGCAGGGAGCGCGCGGGCCTGTGCGTCAGGGGCATTTCGTCCACCGCCGAAGCGTAACGGCCGGCCCCGGGCCCGAGTCGCAACACGCGTTGCGGCAGACCGATCTGACGCGAAGTCAGCGGTCTTCCCAAGTGTCGGGGCGTGCGTTATACATGCCTTCGGCCCGCTGCTAGAACGCGTTCTAGAACGCGTCCCGGTGTGCGGCCCCGCACACGACCTCGGTGCGGCCGACGGTGCGGACGGCCGTGCCGAGGTCTTCCAAGGAACCGAAGGAGCAGCATCCTCATGCCGATCGATGCCGCCAGGGCCCTCGCCGCCGAACCCCGTCGGGGGGACATCGGCTGGGACCACAAGGACATCCAGCTCTACCACCTCGGCCTCGGAGCGGGCACGCCGCTGCACGGCCAGAACCTGGCCACCGACCCCGACGAGCTGCGCTACACCCTGGAGTCCAGGCTCCACGTCCTGCCCAGCTTCGCGACCGTCGCCGGGGCCGGCATGGCCATGCTCGGCGGTCTCGCCGCCCCCGGCATCGAGGTCAACCTCGCCGACGTCCTGCACGGCGGCCAGTCCATCGAGCTGCACCGGCCCATCCCCGTCAAGGGAAGCGCCACCTCCTCCGCCAGGGTCGCCGCCCTCTACGACAAGGGGAAGGCGGCCGTGATCGTGCTGCGCACCGAGGTCGCGGACGCCGGCGGGCCGCTGTGGACCAGCGACGCGCAGATCTTCGTACGCGGTGAGGGCGGCTTCGGCGGCGAACGCGGCCCCTCCGTCAGGGAGGAACTGCCCGGACGCGCCCCCGACCGCACCGAGGAGCGGGCCATCCGGGAGGAACAGGCGCTGCTCTACCGGCTCTCCGGGGACTGGAACCCCCTCCACGCCGACCCCGAGTTCGCCAAGCTGGCCGGCTTCGACAAGCCGATCCTGCACGGCCTGTGCTCGTACGGGATGACCCTCAAGGCCGTCGTCGACACCGCGCTCGGCGGGGACGTGTCACGGGTCCGCGCCTACCGCACGCGCTTCGCCGGGATCGTCTTCCCGGGCGAGACGCTGCGCATCCGGATGTGGCAGGAGGAAGGCCGCGTACTGGTCTCGGTGACCGCCGTCGAACGGGACGACGCGCCGGTCCTCGCGGACACCGTCGTCGAACACTCGTAGCATCCACGGAAGGAGCCGCACCGTGCGCGCAGCACTGCAGAGCGAGATAGGCCAGGACAAGCTCGAGGTCGTCGACGACATGGAGGCCGTGGGCTTCGGCCCCGGCAAGGTCCGGATCCGCGTCAAGGCCACCGGGCTGTGCCACTCCGACCTCTCGGCGATGAGCGGCGTACTGCCGCAGCCCGCCCCCTTCATCCCCGGCCACGAGGGCTCCGGCGTGATCACGGACGTCGGTGACGGCGTCACCGGCCACGCGATCGGCGACCGCGTCCTCGTCTGCTGGCTGCCGCCGTGCGGCCACTGCCCCGCCTGCAGGCGCGGCCAGGGGCACCTGTGCCTGGAGGCCTTCGGGAACGTCGCCACCCCCAACTTCAAGCGGGCGGCCGGTGACGTCTTCGGCTTCGCCGGGACCGGCACCTTCGCCGAGGACATGGTCGTCCCGGCCGCCTGCGCCGTCCCCATCCCCGACGACCTGCCCTTCGACATCGCCGCGCTGATCGGCTGCGGCGTCACCACCGGACTCGGCGCGGCCATCAACACCGCCCGGGTGGAGGCCGGTTCCTCGGTCGCCGTCATCGGCTGCGGCGGCGTCGGCATATCCGTCGTCCAGGGCGCCAAGGTCCAGGGCGCGGCGCAGATCCTCGCCGTCGACCCGGTCGCCTCGCGGCGCGAGGCGGCGCTGCGGTTCGGCGCCACCGAGGCCGTCTCCCCGGAGGAGTTCGCCGACGCCAGGAACCGGATCACGGCCGGCGAGGGCTTCGACTACGTCTTCGAGGTCGTCGGCAAGTCCGCGACCGCGCGGAAGGCGTACGAGATGACGCGGCGCGGAGGCTCCGTCGTCGTGGTCGGCGCGGGCGCCCTCGACGACGACTTCCAGGTCGACATGTTCTCCCTGTTCTTCGACGAGAAGAAGATCCTCCCGTCGATGTACGGGGGCGGCGACGTGCTCCGCTCGTACGAGCGCACGATCGCGCTGTGGCGGGCCGGCCGGATCGACCTGGAGAACCTGATCAGCCACCGGGTGACCCTGGCCGAGATCAACGACGCCCTCGACCAGATGCGCACCGGCGTCGCCCTGCGCACCTGCATCGAACTCTGAGACCACTGCGCCAAGACCGGTGCTCGACGACCACTGCCCCACGACCGCTGCTCCAAGACCGCTGAGAGGAACGCCACGGATGTCACTCCCACTTGAGGGGCTCTCCGCCATCGTCACCGGCGCGGGCCGCGGGCTCGGCCGGGCCGAGGCGCTCGAACTCGCCCGGCTCGGCGCGAGCGTCGTCGTCAACGACTACGGGCAGAGCGGCCGCGACGGCTCGGGAGAGGCCTCGGCCGCCCCGGCGGAGGAGGTGGCCGAGGAGATCCGCGCGGCGGGCGGGCAGGCGGTGGCGCACCTCGGTGACGTGGCCGACTTCGAGCAGGCCCGGGAGCTGGTCGCCCTGGCGGTCTCCCGCTTCGGCAAGCTCGACGTCCTCGTCAACAACGCGGGGATCCTGCGCGACCGGATGGTCTTCTCGATGACGGAGGACGAGTGGGACTCGGTGATCCGGGTCCACCTCAAGGGCCACTTCAACACCACCCACTTCGCCGCCGCGCACTGGCGCGAACGCTCCAAGGCGGCGGGCGGCCCCGTGTACGGGCGGATCGTCAACACCTCCTCGGAGGCCTTCCTGGGCGGCTCGGCCGGCCAGCCCAACTACGCCGCCGCCAAGGGCGGCATCGTCGGCCTGACCACCTCGACCGCCCTGGCCCTGGCCAAGTACGGGGTGACGGCCAACGCCATCTGCCCGCGCGCCCGCACCCGGATGACCGAGGACGTCTTCGCCGGCTTCCAGGTCCCCGAGGACGGCAGGCTCGACGCCCTCGCCCCCGAGCACGTCTCCCCGCTGGTCGGCTACCTGGCCTCACCGGCCTCCGCCAAGGCCAACGGGCAGCTCTTCGTGGTGCACGGCGGGATCGTCGCCGTGATGGAACGCCCCCGGGTCGCCGCGAAGTTCGACACGGCCAAGGAGGCCTTCACCTTCGAGGAGCTCGACGGGCTCCTCACCCCGCACTACGACTCGCGCCCGCCGAACGAGACCTTCGCGGCGACCGAGGTCCTGAGCCTCAAGCACGGCTAGGCCGTTTCCTTCGGATCAGCGGGGGTGGGATGCCGACGGCACCTTGGAGGGCAGCCCCCTACAGGTGCGGCAGCAGGTCTGTCGGCGTCGGTGAGCGCTGTTCTTCGAGCCAGAAGAGGTAGGCACGCAGGTGCAGGGCGAGGCCGCCGTCGAGGTACGCGGCGTAGTCGCGGGCGGCAGCGGCCGTGCCCTGCCCCCACTTCACGTCATCGGCCTCGAACCCGCGGCGATGAATTGCCAGGTATTCCCGGATCCGTCCCCGGTCGCGCCACCACTCCCGGACCACTGTCGGCGTCCAGTGCACGTCACCGTCGCAGCCGTAGCCCGTCATCGGATCGTCCTCGGCAGCGTCGACCAGCCGCCAGAGCTCTTCCGTCGTCCTCGGCTGACGGTAGACGTACTCGGTGAAATACCTGGCTTCGTAGAGCACGAGCTCCGGTGCGTGGATCCGGCCGGTACCGCAGTTGTCGGTGTCGGCACCGTAGAACGGGCCGGGGACGTTCAACCACTTCCGGTCCGCCCACTCACCACGGAACGACACGCGCGCGTCACCGAGCAGGGGCAAGGGATCGAAGTAGGTTTCCACAGCGAGAGGGTGCCAGCGTCCGGCAAGATCCGAAAGAGACGTCCTGGGAGGCACCCGGCGGCCCCACCCCTGTCACGGTGCCCGCCGCGCCCGGTCAGCGCAGGGGCGCCTGCTGGAGCGGCACCGGCCGGGTGGGGGGCGGCGGGGGCGGGTCCACACGGACGGGCGGCGGCGGGGCGGGCGGCTGGCTCAGGCTCACGACCCCGCAGGGCACCCCGGGGGTGGAGTACGGCAGGCGCAGCCGCCCCTCCGGGGTCCACAGCCCGCTCCCGAGCCATCCCTCCGGGGCGCCCAGCCGGAAGACGTGCCGGTCGGCGGGCCGCCACAGCGCGAGACCGCCTCCGCCCACCCGGAGCGCCACCCCGCAGGTCTCCGGCATCAGGACCTGACCCGGCTGCACCGCGAAGGGGTGGGCGTCCTCCAGCCGCAGGCACTCCGGGAAGCGGACCGGGCGCTCGCTGCCCAGCACCCCCCAGCCCAGCCGCGGCTCACCCGGGGCGTCCGAGCGGATCAGCAGCAGCCCGCTGTCCGGGGCGGCCAGCAGCAGCCGGTCGTCGCTGTGCTCGGCGATCTGGAGCAGCGGGCTGACCACCCCGCCCCGGCCCAGGTCCACGGCGACGGCCTTGGTGCGGCCGTCCACCTCGCGGTCCAGGGCCAGGAGCCGGCCCGTGCGGTCCAGCCAGACCCCGCCGGAGCAGCGGCCCGGGACCACCGCGGCCCGCCGGGGCCCGCCGGAGCTCCCGGCCACCTGCCAGACGGTGCTCTCCTCGGCCCCCACCGCCAGGGCGTAGGCCCCGCACCCGTCCGGTGACGGCGGCAGCAGGCGGACCCGTACCCCCTCCTCGGCGGCGACCGAGCCCAGCCGGGCCTCCCCGGTGCGCGGGCCCGCCGCGGCGCCGGAGGGGTACAGCAGGGAGAACGCGTGCCGGTCGGCGACGCGGCGGTGGATCAGCACCTGCCCGTCGGCCAGGGCGAGCACCTCGCTGTCCGCCTCCTCCGGCTGCGCCAGGGGCAGCGGTACGGCGTAGGGCTCGGGGCCGCCCAGCGTCCAGCGCTCCGGGTAGCGCGCCTCGCCCTCGCCGGCCAGCCGGGCCGCGTACGCCCCGTCGGCGGCGATCGTGAGGGCGGGAGCCGCCGCAGCCGGGGCCGTGTCCCCGGGGGCCGCCGGGGCGGTGAGCTCCGGGTCCGGGGACGTGCTGGTCTTCGTGGTCTCGGTGGCACAGACAGTCATCCGGGCCGTCACCTCCGCAGAGGAAGCTAGTTTTCGCACTCCCAGCCGAACAGCGCGACCCGGCGCGCTTCACACGTACGGGTGGCCCCCCGCCGATTCGCCGGTGACGGACGATGCGGTTGTGCTGCTCACCCGGCCAGGGGACCACCGGCCGCCACGGACGGTAGCCTTGGCCCGTGCCCCGTCTCTCTGAAGTCATCGCCGCGCTGGACGCTCTCTGGCCCCCCTCGCGGGCCGAGGAGTGGGACGCCGTCGGCACCGTCTGCGGCGACCCCGATGCCGAGGTCACCCGGGTGCTCTTCGCCGTGGACCCCGTACAGGAGATCGTCGACGAGGCGGTGAAGCTCGGCGCCGACCTGGTCGTCACGCACCACCCCCTCTACCTGCGCGGCACCACCACCGTCGCCGCGGACACCTTCAAGGGCCGTGTCGTGCACACGCTGATCAGGAACGGCATCGCCCTGCACGTGGCCCACACCAACGCCGACACCGCCGACCCCGGGGTCTCCGACGCCCTCGCCGGCGCCCTCGACCTGCGCGTCACCGGCCCCCTCGTGCCCGACCCCACCGACCCGGCGGGCCGTCGGGGACTAGGCCGGATCTGCGAGCTGGACCACCCCGAGACCCTGCGCGAGTTCGCCGCCCGCGCCGCCGCCCGGCTGCCGCGCACCGCGCAGGGCATCCGCGCGGCCGGTGACCCGGACGCGCCGATCCGCACCGTCGCCGTCAGCGGCGGCTCCGGCGACAGCCTCTTCGCGCAGGTCCGGGCCGCCGGTGTGGACGCCTTCCTCACCGCCGACCTGCGCCACCACCCGGTGTCCGAGGCCCGCGAGCAGAGCCCGCTCGCCCTCGTCGACGCGGCGCACTGGGCCACCGAGTGGCCCTGGTGCGAGCAGGCCGCCGCCGAGCTCGACGCGATCTCCGAGCGCCACGGCTGGGGTCTGCGGACCCACGTCTCGCGCACGGTCACCGACCCCTGGACGGCGCACGCGCCGTCCGTCACACCCCCTTCTAGTGCCTCTGGAGCCCCCAACTGAACGCCGAGCCCGCCGACCAGATCCGACTTCTCGACGTCCAGGCCCTGGACGTCCGGCTGTCTCAGCTCGCCCACAAGCGCAAGTCGCTGCCCGAGCACGCCGAGGTCGACTCCCTGACCAAGGAACTCAGCCAGCAGCGCGACCTCCTCGTCGCCGCCCAGACGCAGGCCAGTGACGCCGCCCGCGAGCAGACCAAGGCCGAGCAGGACGTCGACCAGGTCCGCCAGCGCGCGGCCCGGGACCAGCAGCGCCTGGATTCCGGCGCGGGCATCTCGGCCCGGGACCTGGCGAACCTGCAGAGCGAGGTCGCCTCGCTCGCCAAGCGGCAGGCCGACCTGGAGGACGTGGTCCTGGAGGTCATGGAGCGGCTGGAGGGCGCGCAGGAGCGGGTCACCGGGATCACCGAGCGCGTTTCCTCGCTGGAGGCCAAGCTGGCGGACGCCACCGCGCGGCGCGACGCCGCCACCGGCGAGCTCGACGCCGAGGCCGCGAAGATCGCCAAGGACCGCGAGGTCATCGTCGCCTCCATGCCGTCCGACCTGATGGCGCTGTACGAGAAGATCCGAGTCAAGCAGGGCGGGGTCGGCGCCGCGCGCCTCTACCAGCGCCGTTGCGAGGGCTGCCGGCTGGAGCTCGACATGGCGGAGATCAACGAGATCAAGGCCGCGGCCCGCGACCAGGTCGTCCGGCACGAGAACTGCGGCCGCATCCTGGTCCGTGCGGCGGACTCGGGCATCTGATGCCGCGTTTCGTCGTGGAGGCGGACGGCGGTTCCCGGGGCAACCCGGGTCCCGCCGGCTACGGGGCGGTCGTCCTCGACCCGGTCACGGGGGAGACCCTGGCCGAGCGCGCCGAGTTCATCGGTGTCGCCACGAACAACGTCGCCGAGTACAAGGGCCTGATCGCGGGCCTGAAGGCGGCGCGCGAGCTGGCGCCGGACGCGGTGGTGCGGGTCCGGATGGACTCCAAGCTGGTCGTGGAGCAGATGTCGGGCCGCTGGAAGATCAAGCACCCCGACATGAAGCCGCTCGCGGCGGAGGCCGCGAAGATCCTTCCGCGCGCGCAGGTCACGTACGAGTGGATCCCGCGCGAGAAGAACAAGCACGCCGACCGGCTCGCCAACGAGGCGATGGACGCGGGCAAGCGCGGCAAGCAGTGGGAGCCGTCCGCCTCCACGGCCGACCTCGCCGCCGCCCCGGTTCCGGCCGGGCCTCCGGGTGACGCGGCGAAGGGCGCCGCGGCGGTCCGTGCGGCCCTCGCCTCCGGCGCCGGTACGGGCACCCGTGCGGCCGCCGGCTCCGGCGCCGGTACGGGCACCCTCGCGCCCGACACCGACGTACGGGCCGCCCGCAGCGCCGCCGCCTCCGGGGCCGGCACGCTCTTCGGCGGCGCCGAGGGCGGGGCGGGGGGGGTGGCCACGGCCCCGGTCGGCATCCCCGCACCGGGCTCCGGCACGGCGGCGGACGCGACCCCGGCGGCGGCCGGCGCCCCCCGAGCCACCGGCACCGGCTGGGGCGGGCCCGACACGGGGACCCCCGCCACCTTCGTGCTGCTGCGTCACGGCGAGACCGCCCTGACCCCGCAGAAGCGCTTCTCCGGCAGCGGCGGCACCGACCCGGAGCTGTCCCCGGCCGGCCGCCGCCAGGCCGCCGCCGTCGCCGAGGCGCTGGCCGCGCGGGGCACCGTACAGGCCGTCGTCAGCTCCCCGCTGCGCCGCTGCCGGGAGACCGCGCAGGCCGTGGCCGACCGGCTCGGGCTGCCGGTCGCGGTCGAGGAGGGCCTGCGCGAGACGGATTTCGGCGCCTGGGAGGGCCTGACCTTCGCCGAGGTGCGGGAGCGCTTCCCGGACGACCTCCAAGCGTGGCTGGACTCCCCGAGGGCGGCGCCCACGGGCGGCGGCGAGAGCTTCACCGCCGTCACCCGCCGGGTCTCGGCGGCGCGTGACCGGCTGCTGGCCGCGCACGCGGGCCGCACGGTGCTGCTGGTCACGCACGTGACGCCGGTCAAGACGCTGGTCCGGCTCGCCCTGGGCGCACCGCCGGAGTCCCTGTTCCGGATGGAGCTCTCCGCGGCCTCCCTGTCGGCGGTGGCCTACTACGCCGACGGCAACGCCTCGGTCCGCCTCCTGAACGACACCTCGCACCTGCGCTGAACCACCGCGAGCACGCGAAGGCCCCCGCCCGGCGGGGGCCTTCGCGCGTCAGGTGCGCTTCGGACCGCCCGGGTGGGCGGGGTGAACCCGTGCGCCGGGAACGGGGGTTCTCAAGGGTGCTCCTCCCGGCCGGCGCCGCTGATCCGGAAGAACCCCGTCTCATTCCCGGGACTGCCGGCGGCGCATTCCGTTTGTTGTCTAAGCTGACGCCGCTCACGTCCCGATCTGATGGCGCTCCTTCCGAGGGTGTTCGGCATCCGGTGCTGAGCCCGACAGCAACTGCACAGTGGAGGAGCCGACATGACCACCCCTTACCCCGGCCAGCAGCCGCCCCCGCCCTACGGCTACCCGGCCCCGCCGCAGCCCCCGAAGAAGAGCAATGCCGGCAAGATAATCGGCTTCGGCTGCGGCGGGCTGCTCGTCCTGTCGCTGGTCCTCTTCGGCTGCGGCGCGATGGTCCTCAGCGGCGCCGGCTCCAAGGGCGGCACGGCGGACGCCAAGAGCCCGGCCCCCGCAGCCCCCTCCGCGGCCCCGGCACAGTCCGGCGCGGCGCAGCCCGAGGCGCCGGCCCCGGCGCCCGCGACGAACGCCGATGTGGTGGTGACCGCCTCACCGGCCGAGTACAAGGCGAGCATCCTCGCCCAGGGAGGCGACCACACCTCGGTCCAGGTGACCGTCGTCAACAACAGCGCCAAGGAAGTCGACGTCAACGTCTTCTTCTTCGAGGTGACGACCGAGGACGGAACCCGCAAGCAGATCGAGCTGGCGGCTGCCGAGGACCAGATCGACACCGTCAAGCTGGCCAAGGGCGAGAAGGTCTCCGGGACGATCACGGTCAAGGGGAAGGTCACCGCGAAGACGGTCCACTTCAAGAACGGCCTGCTCGGGAAGACGTACAGCGCCCCGGTGAAGTAGCGGCGCCACCCACTCCGGCCGGGCCGCTCCGGCGCACGGATCTAGATGCGCGAGTTGCGCAGCGACTGCCACGCGGCGCCGGCCAGCGCCCGCGTCGCCCGCGGGACCGACAGGTGCTCGTGCTCGCGGTACAGGGCCCAGTTGTACCGCACGAGCGACAGCTTGTTGGAGGACAGCGACCCCGCCTGGTGGGCCCGGTACACCGCGAGCGGCTCGGCCAGGCCCCGCGCCTCAGCGCCACTCCGCATGATCGACAGCCAGAGGGCGTAGTCCTGGCGCTTGCGCATCTCCGGCATCAGCCTCGTGCCCAGGGCCTTGCGGTCGTACATGGCGGTGAGAGCACCGATGTGGTCCCGGACCAGCATCGCGCGGTAGTCCACGTGCTCCCGGGCACGGACCACCCGCCCGTTCGGGACCCAGTCGGTGCTCTCGCCGGCGTAGTCGGCGTCCATCTTGAAGTAGGAGGTGAACGTCAAGGGCGCATCGCCTGCCGCGGCGAAGGCGAGCTGCTTCTCGGTCTTCTCCGGAAGCCACATGTCGTCGCTGTCGAGGAAGGCGATGTAGTCCCCGCGGGCCCGTTCGATCGCGAGGTTGCGGGCCCGGCCGGCACCGCCCTGTACGGGTGCCGACTCCGGCAGGACGCGCTCGTCCTGCTCGGCGAACTCGCGGAGCAGGTCCATGGAGCCATCGGAGGACCGGTCGTCGGTGACCAGCAGCTCCACGTCGCCGTGGGTCTGTGTGAGCACCGATCGGACGGCTGCGCCGAGGGTGGCGGCCGAGTTGTACACGGGCATCACGACAGACACCAGGGGCACAGCGCTTCTCCTTGCGGACCGGGAACGACGGTCCATTCAAGCACCGCGAACGAGGAGGAGCTTCCGCCGGCCCCAGGGGGGTGTCCGGCGGCCGAACGGTCGCCGCCCGAGGAGTACGTGAAGCCGATCGCCCGCCTCGTGCGGGGAGGAGGAACGGCAGACGAGCCGGCCTGTACGCCGGGTTCTGTCACCCGGCGACCTCGCGGTCGCCGGGGAGACGGCCATCCATCTAGGACCGGCGTTGCCGCCGGCCTCGTGCGGTCTACCCGCGAACATCGGGCGGGCAGCCCTCAAACGTTCGCGCAGACCCGTCCGGGGACGGATCCTCTTGACCTTGCTCCAGGTGGGGTTTACCTAGCCGCCTGAGTCACCTCAGGCGCTGGTGGTCTCTTACACCACCGTTTCACCCTTACCGGGGACCGAAGCCCCCGGCGGTCTGTTTTCTGTGGCACTGTCCCGCGGGTCACCCCGGGTGGGCGTTACCCACCACCCTGCCCTGTGGAGCCCGGACGTTCCTCGGCGGGATCCGGGGATCCCGACGCGGCCGCCCGGCCGACTCGTCTGTCGTGCCGACCATGCTACCGGCTGTCCGCCGCGGCTTGACCTTGACGCAGCGGCAGGGTTTCTACTGGCGGCATGCGGATCGGAGAGATCGCCGCGCTGGTCGGGGTCAGTACCCGGGCGGTCCGGCACTACCACCACGTCGGGCTGCTCCCGGAGCCGCCCAGACGCCCCAACGGCTACCGGGCCTACACCGTGCGCGACGCCGTGCTCCTGGCCCGGGTGCGCCGGCTCACCGAGCTCGGGCTGGGCCTCGACGAAGTGCGCGGCGTCCTCGCCGACGACGCGGGGCGCGAGCCGGCCGACGTACTCCGGGAGCTGGACGCCGACCTCGCGCGGCAGGAGGCGGAGCTGGCCGCGCGCCGGCGCCGACTCGCGGTGCTGCTCGCAGCCGGTCCCGGCGAGGGCGAGCCGGTCCCGCCCGCGCTCGCCGCGCTGCTGGCGAAGGCGCCGCCGACGGACTCCCCGGCCGCCGCGAAGGACCGCGAGCACCTGACCCTGCTCGACGCCGCGGGCGCCGACGGCGAGGAGCTCTACGCCCTGCTCGGGCCGCTGGCCTCGGACCCCGCCGTGCTCCGACTGTACGAGCGGCTGGACGAGCTGGCCGACGCCCCCGCCGACGACCCCCGGATCGACCCGCTCGCCCGGGCCATGGTCGCCGCCGTCCCCGACGCGGTCTTCGACGCGATCCCGCCCGGCGGGCCCGTCGTCGCCGGGTTCGGGGAGGCGCTGCTCGCGGAGTACGCCCCCGCGCAGGCGGAGGTGGTACGCCGGGTGATGGCGGCCTTCATCGCGAGGGGGCGGCCATGAGCGCCGTACGCGCGGCCCGGATCGCGGCCGCCGCCGTGATACCCGGCGAGCTGCTCCTCGTACTCTGCCTCGCGGCCGGGGTGCGCCCGCCCGGGTGGGCGACGGCCGCCGCCGAGGGGCTGCTGCTCGGGGCGCTGCTGCTGGAGGCCCGGGTGCTGTGCTCGCTGCGGCGGCGCACCGGCTCCTGGCGGGCGGCCGTACGGGCCGTCGTGCCGGAGCCGGTCCTGCGGCTGCTGCTGCACGAGCTGCGGGCCGCCGCCTCCCTCGGGCGGTGGGTCGCGCGCCGCGAGCACGGGGTGCGGCCGGGCGATCTCGCCGCCCGGTACACCGGACCGCAGACGGCCATGATGTACGGGCTGCTCTTCGTGTCGATTGTCGAGACCGCCGCGCTGGCCGTGCTCATCCCCTGGCCCGCCGTGCACCGCGTGGTGCTGGTGCTCGACGTCTACGGGGTGCTGCTGGTGCTCGCCCTGCACGCCGCCTGCGTCACCCGCCCGCACGTGCTGCGGGCCGACGGGACGCTGCGGATCCGCTACGGGGTCCTGTTCGACCTGACCGTCCCGCCGGACGCGGTGGCCTCGGCCCGGGTGGAGCGCCGCTACCCCGAGGGCCGGCTCGTCACCCTCTCCGACGACGGGATGCTCGACCTGATCGTGGGCGGCCAGACGACCGTTACCCTGGAACTGAACCGCCCGCTGGACTTCCGCCGCCCGCTCGGCGCCCGCGCCCTGGCCCGCACGGTCCGTTTCCACGCCGACGACCCCCGCGCGCTGGTGACCGCACTGCGGCGGGCCGCGGCCCCGTGACGCCGCCCGTACGCGACGGTCCACGCCCGCTCACGCCCGCGCGAAGAGGATCTTCGCCACGCCCGGGTCGGCGCGGGTCAGCCGGACCCGGATCCGTTCGCCGAGCGGCAGCCGCCCCTCCCGGGACTCGACCCGGCCCACCACCGCCGGGTCCTCCAAGTGGACCGTCCCGACCTGCGGTTCCTGTTCCCTGACGTCGATGACCGTCGCCTCGAAGGTCTCCCCGACCCGGTCCTTGAGCAGGGCCGCCTCCACCAGGTCCACGCACTCCCGCTCGGCCGAGTTGGCCAGCCGGATGCCGCCCGCCATTTCCTGCGGCAGCGCCTCCAGCGCCTCGACCGCCCACGCCGGGGGTTCCGCCCCCGCGGCCGCCGCCACGCACAGCTCACCGGCGTAGCGGTCGGCGAGCCGCCGCAGCGGCGCGGTGCAGTGCGCGTACGGGGCGGCGACCGCCGCGTGGAGGGCGGGGTCCGGGGTCCGGCCGCCGGTGAAGACCGTGTAGCCGGCGCCGCGCAGCAGGCTCGTGCACTCCTGGAGGAAGGCGGCGTGCGCGGGCAGGCGCGGGTCGAGGGAACGGACGAGCACCGCGTACGGGACGTGGTGCGGCCACTCGATCCGCAGGGCCTTCGCGGCCCGGCGCAGCCGCCCGACCGCTCCGTCGGGGGCGGCGGGGAGGGTGCGCAGGATGCCCGTACCGGAGGCCAGCATCAGTTCGGCGGCCGCCATGCCGGTCATCAGGGAGACCTGGGCGTTCCAGCCGTCGGCCGGGAGGGGGGCCCGGTAGGCCAGGCTGTACGAGCCGTCGTGCGCGATGACCTCCTGCTCGGGCACGCTCAGGGAGATGCCGCCGCGTTCGGCCTCCAGGGCCTCGCGCAGGGTCCCGATGTCCTTCAGCAGGGCCAGGGAGGGGTCGGCGGTGCCGGTGTCGACGGCCTTCTGGACGCCTTCGTAGTCGAGCCTGGCCCGGCTGCGCACCAGGGCCCGGCGTACGTCGGTGGTCTCGACCCGGCCGTCGGAGTCCAGGTCCATCCGCCATACGAGGGCCGGGCGGGTGCGGTCCGGCAGCAGGCTGGCCGCGTCCTCGGAGAGCACGGGCGGGTGCAGGGGCACCTTCGTGTCGGGGAAGTAGAGGGTGGTCACCCTGCGGTGGGCCTCGGCGTCGAGGGCGCCGCCCGGGCCGACGAACGCGGCGACGTCGGCGATGGCGTAGTGCACGCGGTAGCCGCCGGTGGACCGCTTCGCCAGGTGCATGGCCTGGTCGAGGTCCATGGAGGCGGGCGGGTCGACGGTGAAGAAGGGCAGGCCGGTCAGGTCCTCGGACGGCAGCCGGGGGGCGGCGGCCGCCCGCTCGGCCTCGGCGAGCACCTCGGCCGGGAAGGTGCCGGGCACGCCCAGTCGCGTCCGCAGGTCGCCCAGCGCGGCGCGCAGGGCCGCCCCGTCCGTTCCGGCCATGTGCATGTGACGGCGTGGCATGGACCGAGCGTAGGCCGACTCCGCCGGATCCGCGCGGGCCGGCCGGACCGCCGCCGGACGGGGCGCGGGCGCGGCCGTTCGCCTGTGACCGGGTGGCGGCGGGCCGTCTACCCTGGCTCCGGGGCCGCATCCCCTGTGCCGTGTCGTCATGAAGGAGAACCACCGTGCTCGTGCTGCTGCCGCCCTCCGAGGGAAAGGCCGCCGGCGGCTCCGGCGCACCGCTCGACCCCGCGTCCCTGTCCCTGTCGGGCCTGGCCCCGGCGCGGGCGGCCGTGCTGGAGGAACTCGTCGAGCTGTGCGCGGCGGACGAGCCGAAGGCGCGTGAGGTGCTCGGCCTCAGCGAGGGGCTGCGCGGGGAGGTCGCGAAGAACGCCGCCCTGCGCTCGGCGCCGGCCCGCCCGGCCGGGGAGATCTACACCGGTGTGCTCTACGACGCCCTGGACCTGGCGGGACTGCCGGCGCCCGCGCGGGAGCTGGCCGAGCGGTCGCTGCTGGTGTTCTCCGGGCTGTGGGGCGCGGTGCGGGTGACCGACCGGATCCCCTCCTACCGCTGCTCGATGGGGGTCAAGCTGCCGGGTCGGGGCGCGCTGGGCGCGTACTGGCGTACGCCGATGGCGGAGGTGATGCCGCAGGCGGCGGGGGACGGGCTGGTGCTGGACCTGCGCTCGTCGGCGTACGCGTCGGCGTGGAAGCCGAAGGGGGAGACGGCGGGCCGGACCGCCACCGTGCGGGTGCTGCACTCGCAGATCGTGGACGGGGTGGAGAAGCGCTCGGTCGTGAGCCACTTCAACAAGGCCACCAAGGGACGCCTGGTACGCGACCTGCTGCTGGCCGGGGCCGTCCCGGCGTCGCCGGCGGAGCTGGTGACGGCCCTGCGGGACCTGGGTTACGTGGTGGAGGCCGAGGCCCCCGCGAAGCCGGCGAAGGCCTGGTCCCTGGACGTGGTCGTCACCCAGGTCCACTGACCCGCCCGCGGGCGGGTCAGCCGGCTTCGCGCCGCCGCGGTCCGGCCGGCCGGCCGGGCCGCGGCGGCGCGGGTCTTCAGTGCCCCAGCGGCCAGGCCACCGCGGCCGGGGTCTGGTCGGTCGTGCCCGCGTACTGGGCGCAGGCGTCCGTGAGGGTCTCCAGGAGGGTCAGCGGGTCGGGGAGCGGGTGGCGGACGTCGCGCAGCCAGCTCACCGAGTGGTCTCCCGGCAGGGCGGCAGGGGGGAGCAGCACGTAGCTGCCGCGGCAGTGCCAGCGAAGGCCGGGGTGTTCGTCCATGGTCTCGGGGTGGCAGTCCAGTTCGCAGGGCCACCATTCGTCCTCGTCCTCCGGCGTCCCGCGGGTCGCCGTGAAGAAGAGCATCCGGGCCTGTTCGCCGGTGCCGCCCGATTCGGCGACGGGGCCGACCTCGATGCCGGCGGCGAGCAAGCGCTCCAGCGCGCTGCGGCCGGCTTCCAGGGGGACGTCCAGGACGTCGTGCACCATGCCGGTCGCGGTGATGAAGTTGGCCTGGGGCTGGTTGCGGGCCCAGCGCTCGACCTGCGCGCGGTCGGTGGTCGACTGGGTCTGCCAGGCGAAGGAGACGGGGTGCCGCGCGGGCGTGGGACAGCCGATGCGGTCGCACGAACACCGGTATCCCGAGGGATGCGCGGCCGGGGCGAGGGGGAGTCCGGCGGCGGCGACGGCGATCAGCAGGGCTTCTCGCTCCTTGCCGGGGTCCTCGGGGGCGGGTTTCGAGCGGCGCCGCAGCCACTGGGAAATCCTGCTCTGCTCGCCGCGTTTGACGCGGCCGGACTCAGACCCCATCTATCCCCTCACCTCACCGTTGCCCCGGCAGACCATTCCATGGTCCCACCATCGGGGGCGCCGGGTGACCGCACCCCCCGAACGGACTCCGCGATCGAGATGCCCGCATAAACACATAATCCGGCCATATGCTTCTCGGTCATGCCGCCGTCACCGGCCCGGCCGCCGCCCGGCGGTGACGTATCCCACGCCGCCCAGCACCGCGTCCACCAGCGCGTCCGCGAACGCGTGCGTCAGCGGCGCGGTCCGCATCAGCCACCGGTACGTCAGCGGACCCACCAGCATCTCCACGGTCAGCCGTAGATCCAGGTCCGCCGGGAGCTGACCGGCCTCGGCGGCCGCCCGCAACCGCGCCTCGTACAGCGCCAGCTGCGGCTCCAGCAGCTTCTCCGTGAAACGCGCCCCCAGCTCCGGGTCGGTCGCCCCGGCGGCGGTCAGGGCGCGCGCGGGCGCCTCGTACCGCGGGTCGGCGAACTCGTCGACCGTGGCCCGCAGCACGGCCTTCAGGTCCGCCGCCAGGTCCCCGGTGTCGGGGAAGCCGCTCCAGCCGGCCTCCGCACCGGCGTCCCCGGCCAGCGCCAGCGAGGCGTCCAGCAGGACGGCGGCCTTCGACGGCCACCAGCGGTAGATCGTCTGCTTGCCGACTCCCGCGCGGGCCGCGATGGCCTCGATGGTCAGCTTGTTGTAGCCGACCTCGCCGACCAGCACGAGGGCGGCGTCGAGGATGGCGCGCCGGGAGCGGTCGCTGCGCCGGGTGGCGTCGGGGGACTTGGTCACCGGTCCAACGTATCAAGCCGGTCCGAGACGTATCGTCTCCGAGCCGTTGTGGTAAACCACCCGATCAGTTCACTGCGCGGTCACCCCGGAGGAGAGACGATTCTCTCGACACGCACAGCACCGTGAGTCCGTAGTCGTAGTCGTGAGGAGCCTTCTTTGCGCAGAGACGCCACACCCCGGCGCTACCTGATGTGCCCACCCGCGCACTTCAGGGTCACGTACTCCATCAACCCGTGGATGGACCCCACGAAACCGGTGGACCTGCCCCTCGCACAAGCCCAGTGGGAAGACCTGAGGGACCGCTACCTCTCCCTCGGCCACACCGTCGAGACCCTCGTCCCCGATCCCGGCCTGCCCGACATGGTCTTCGCCGCGAACGGGGCCCTCGTCGTCGACGGCCGGGTGCTCGGCGCCCGCTTCGCCTACCCGGAACGCGCCGCCGAGGCGGAGATCCACCTCGACTGGTTCCGCGCGAACGGCTTCGTCGACGTGCACGAACCCTCGCACGTCAACGAGGGCGAGGGGGACTTCGCCGTCACCGCCGGCTACATCCTGGCCGGCCGGGGCTTCCGCTCCAGCCCGCTCTCGCACGACGAGGCGCAGGAGTTCTTCGGCCGCCCCGTCATCGGGCTCGACCTGGTGGACCCGCGCTACTACCACCTGGACACGGCGCTCTGCGTCCTCGACGGCGACGAGATCATGTACCATCCGCCGGCGTTCTCCCCGGGCAGCCGGGCCGTGCTGCGCAGGCTGTTCCCGGACGCCCTGCTCGTGGAGGACGAGGACGCGGCCGCCTTCGGCCTGAACTCGGTCTCCGACGGACGCCACGTCCTGCTCCCGCAGGGCGCGACCGGACTGCTGGCGCCGCTGCGGGACCGGGGCTTCGAGCCGATCCCGATGGACCTCGGCGAGCTGCTCAAGGGCGGCGGCAGCGTCAAGTGCTGCACCCAGGAGCTGCGCCCCTAGGTCCGGCGGATCGGGGGCGGATACCCCCTAGCCGTGGTCGGGGGCGGGGGGCCAGGCGTCGCCCCACTCGGCGTCCCGGGCCGCCTTGTAGAGGCCGCCGTGGCGCTTGGTGACCGTCGCCCGGGACAGCCCCGTCTCCTCGGGACCGCACAGGTCCAGCAGGACCAGCCCCTTCCGGATCTGCGGCTTGCGCGTGATCCGGGAGGGGACCGGCGTCACGGGGAACCGGGTCGCCGCGACGTAGCTGAACTTCTCGTCCTCGTACGCCAGGGACCCGCCCTTGACCTGCCGGTGCAGGGAGGAGCGGCTGACCCGCGCCGAGAAGTGGCACCAGTCCTGCCCGGCCTCGATGGGGCAGGCCCCGTCGTGCGGGCAGGGCGCCGCCACCGTCATCCCGGCCTCGATCAGCTGCTCGCGGGCCTCGCGGATCCGCAGGTATCCCTCGGGCGTGCCCGGCTCGATCAGCACCACCGCCCGGCCCGCGCGGGCCGCCTCCGCGACGACCGCCCGACGGGCCTGCGCGGTCAGTTCGCCGAGTACGTACGACACGGTCACCAGGTCCGCGTCGGGCAGGCCGATCCCGCTCCCGATGACGGCCCGGCGCCATTCGGCCGCACGCAGCACCGCGGAGGACGAGCGGCCCGCCAGCTCCTTGCCGAGCGCCAGCGCCGGCTCCGCCCAGTCCAGCACCGTCGTCTCGCGGGGCCCGTCCCACGTGGCGTCCACCGCCCAGGTCGCGGCACCCGTGCCGCCGCCCACGTCCACGTGCGAGCCCGGCGCCCACTCCGGCGCGGCTCCGGCCAGCCCGGCCAGGGCGGAGCGTACGGCTTCGAAGGTGGCCGGCATCCGGTACGCCGCGTACGCCGCGACGTCGGAGCGGTCGCGCAGGACGGGGGTGTCGGTGGGGGTGGCACCCCGGTAGCTGGCGATCAGGCGCTCGACGGCGGCCGAGGCCTGCTTCGGCGGGAGCCCGTCGAGCAGCCCGGCGAGCGCGCTGCGGAGGGTGTCGGCGGTGGTGGGGGCGGGTGCGGCGGTCACCAGCGAAGTTTACGGCGCCCCGGGCGCCGCGGACGCGGCCGGTCCGGGAGGAGCCGCCGGGGCCGCCGGTGTGCCCGGTACGGCCATGGGCTCGCGCGGCCGCCAGGGCCGGCACATCCCGAGGAAGCAGGCCACCGCCAGCAGCGAGCAGCTCAGCTGCACCACCGCCATCGGCACCGCCGTGTCCTCCCCGGCGATCCCGACCAGCGGCGAGGCGACCGCCCCGACCAGGAACGAGGAGGTGCCCAGCAGCGCGGACGCCGACCCGGCGGCGTGCGGGGTGCGCATCAGGGCCTGCGCGTTGGTGTTCGGCAGCACCAGGCCCATCGCCGACATCAGCACGAACAGCGCGGCGGCGACGGGCACCAGCCCGGCCTTCCCGAACACCCCGGCCGACATCAGCAGCAGGGCGACGGAGGCGGCGGTGATGACGGCCAGGCCCGCGCCCAGGGCCTTGTCCAGGCTGATCCGGCCCACCAGCAGCTTGCCGTTGATCTGGCCGACGGCGATCAGCCCGACGGAGTTCAGGCCGAACAGCAGGCTGAAGGCCTGCGGGGAGGCCCCGTAGATCTCCTGCACGACGAAGGGCGAGGCGGCTATGTAGGAGAAGAGCACCGCGAAGGCGAAGCCGCCCGCCATGGTGTAGCCGGTGAAGACACGGTCGCCGAGCAGCCCGCGCATGGTCCGCAGCGCGGCCCCCACTCCGCCGGTCTGGCGCCGCTCGGGCGGCAGCGTCTCGCCGAGGCCGCGCCACACCAGCAGGGTGAGCGCGAGGCCGACGGCGGTGAGGACGGCGAAGACCCCGCGCCAGTCGGCGAAGCGGAGCACCTGGCCGCCGATGAGCGGCGCGATGACCGGGGCGGCCCCCGATATCAGCATCAGGGTGGAGAAGAAGCGCGCCATCTCCACCCCCTCGTACAGGTCGCGTACGACGGCCCGCGCGATCACGATGGCGGCCGCCCCGGCCAGGCCCTGGAGCAGCCGGAAGCCGATCAGCAGCTCGGCGCTCGGGGCGAGGGCGCAGATCGCGGTGGCGAGGACGTAGACGACCATGCCGGTCAGCAGTGGCCGGCGGCGGCCCCACTTGTCGCTCATGGGGCCGATGACCAGCTGGCCGAGCGCCATGCCGGCGAGGCAGGAGGTGAGGGTGAGCTGGACGGTCGCGGCCGGACTGCGCAGGGCGGCGGTGACCTCCGGCAGGGCCGGCAGGTACATGTCCATGGAGAGCGGGGGGAGCGCGCTGAGGCCGCCGAGGACGAACGTGACCAGCAGGCTGGTGCGGCGCGCCGCCGTCAGGGGGGCGGTGGCGGCGTCCGGGGAGTTCCGGGACGGGGGCTCGGGGGAGGGTTCGGACGACGGCTCGGGTGACGGCCCGTGTGAGGGGGCCGTCGGGGGGCCACTCTCCGACATGCGGAACTCCAGTCTTTTCATCTGCTTTATCCACCCCTGACCGACCCATGCTCTCAGCTGTCGGAACGCCCCGGGCCGCATGTCCGCTGTGACGTACTCTGCGGCCCCATGAGCGCACCCGCGAAGAAGACCGCTGTAGTGACCGGAGCCGGTTCCGGGATCGGCCGTTCCGTGGCCCTGGCCCTGGCCGGCGCCGGCTGGTCGGTGGCCGTGGCCGGGCGGCGGACCGGTCCGCTGGAGGAGACGGCCGCCGCGGCCGGAGCGGGCGCGGACGTGCTGCCCGTACGGGCCGACGTCAGCGACCCGCGGGACGTCGCCGCGCTGTTCGACACGGTCCGGGCCCGCTACGGACGCCTCGACCTGCTCTTCAACAACGCCGGCACCTTCGGTCCCGCCGGGGTCCCGCTGGAGGACATCGCGTACGAGGCCTGGCGCCAGGTCGTGGACGTCAACCTGACCGGCTCCTTCCTCTGCGCGCAGGCGGCGTTCCGGCTGATGAAGGAGCAGGACCCGCAGGGCGGCCGGATCATCAACAACGGCTCCATCTCCGCCCACGTCCCCCGCCCCCACTCCATCGCCTACACCGCGACCAAGCACGCCATGACCGGCCTGACCAAGTCCCTGTCGCTCGACGGGCGTCCGTACCGGATCGCCTGCGGCCAGATCGACATCGGCAACGCGGCCACCGAGATGACCGAGCGCATGCGGACCGGCATCCTCCAGGCGAACGGGCAGCTGGCGGTGGAGCCGGTGATGGACGCCGGCGACGTGGCCCGCACGGTGCTGCACATGGCGGAACTGCCGCTGGAGGCCAACGTCCAGTTCGCGACGGTGATGGCCACCGCGATGCCGTACATCGGCAGGGGCTGACCGCCCGGCCGGAACCGCCCCGGTCGGTCCCCGGGGCGCCGCCGCCCCGGTCAGGCCCGGGACTCGGCGGGGGCCGGGGTCCCGGCCGCGCCGCGCGGGCGGGCCGGGAGGAGGAAGAGGGTCAGGACGACCGCCAGGTAGAGGGACCACACCGCCAGCTGGTGGACGGTCGGATCCGGCTGGAAGTTGAAGACGCCCTTGAGGAGGACCCCGTACCAGCTGTCCGGCGGGACCGCCGAGCTGACGTCGAACGCCTTGTCCTGGAGGCCGCCGAGGAAGCGGGCCTCCTGGAGGTCGTGGACCCCGTACGCGAGCACGCCCGCGGCGACGATCACCAGCATCCCGCCGGTCCACGTGAAGAACCTCGCCAGGTTGATCTTCAGGGCGCCGCGGTAGAACAGCCAGCCGAGGACGACGGCGGTCGCGATGCCCAGCAGTACGCCGATCAGCGGTGCGGAGGACCCCTCGCCGCTCGCGCGGACCGACGCCCACACGAACAGCGCCGTCTCCAGCCCCTCGCGGCCCACCGCCAGGAAGGCGGTGGCGACCAGCGCGCCGGTACCGACGGCGAGCGCCGAGTCGAGCCTGCCGTGCAGTTCGGCCTTCAGGTGCCGCGCGGTGCGCTTCATCCAGAAGACCATCCACGTCACCAGGCCCACCGAGACGATCGACAGGGTGCCGCCCAGCAGCTCCTGCGCCTCGAAGGTCAGCTCCTGGGTGCCGAATTCCAGCAGCGCGCCGAAGGCGAGCGAGAGCCCGCAGGCGATCGCGATGCCGAGCCAGACCGGGCGCAGCGCGGCCCGGTTCCCGGTCTTGACCAGGTAGGCGACGAGGATGCAGACGACCAGGCTGGCCTCCAGCCCCTCGCGCAGGCCGATCAGATAGTTGCCGAACACGGCGTTTCCTCTCCGGCGGGGACTTATGCGAACAGAGTCCGGCCCCACCAGTCGTCCTTGTCGCGGACGCCCGGCGGGACGGCGAAGACCGCCGAACCCACGTGCTGGATGTACTCGTTGAGAACATCGGCCTTCGCCAGGCTGCGCTGGACGGGGACGAAGCCCTTGCGGACGTCACGCTGGTAGGCCAGGAAGAACAGGCCCGCGTCGAGGCGGCCCAGGCCGTCCGTGCCGTCGGTGAAGGAATAGCCGCGCCGCAGGATCGTCGCCCCGTCGTTGCTGTCGGGGTGCGCGAGGCGCACGTGTGCCTCCGGCTTCATCGCCTTCAGGAACGGCTCGTCGCGCTCCCTCGACTTGCCCACGGGGGCACCCTCGCCCTTGTCCCGGCCGAAGATGTCCTCCTGCTCCTGCAGGGAGGTGCGGTCCCAGGTCTCGATGTTCATCCGGATGCGGCGCGCCACCAGGTACGAGCCACCGGTCATCCAGTCGCTGCCGTCGCCCGCGCCGACCCACACGTGCTTGGCCAGGGCCGTCTTGTCGGTGCCCGAGATGTTCCGGGTGCCGTCCTTGAAACCCATCATGTTGCGCGGGGTCTGCTCGTCCGGGGTGGTGGACGAGGTCTTGCCGAAGCCCAGCTGCGACCAGCGCACCGCGACCTTGCCGAAGCCGATGCGGGCCAGCTGGCGGATGGCGTGCACGGCGACCTGCGGGTCGTCGGCGCAGGCCTGGACGCACAGGTCGCCGCCGGAGCGGGCCGCGTCCAGGTTGTCGCCGGGGAAGAGCTCCAGGTCCACCAGCGCCTCCGGGCGCCTGCCCTCCAGACCGAAGCGGTCCTTGGCGAACAGGCCCGGGCCGAAGCCGATGGTCAGGGTGAGGCGGGAGGGCTTGAGGCCGAGGGCCTCGCCGGTGTCGGTGGGCGGGGCCTCGGGCAGGCCGCCGTACGCGTCGCCGACCGGCTGCCCGGCCGTCATCAGCCGGGCCGCCGCCGTCCAGTCCTTGAGGAGCCCGACCAGCTCGTCGCGGCTCTTCGTCCGCACGTCGAAGGCCGCGAAGTGCAGCCGGTCCTGGACGGCGCTCGCGATGCCGGCCTGGTGCTCGCCGTGGAAGGGGACCGCCGCACCGGCCGCTGCCGCCGGGGAGACGTCCGGGCCACCGCCGAACGCGGCCGCCGCGCCGCCGGCCGCGGCCGCGCCGACCGCCAGCCCGGCCCCGCCCCAGCCCAGTACGGCGCGGCGCGAGGGCGCCCCGGCGGCGCCCGTGGTCTCTTCCGACACCTCGTCGGTCATGGTGGATCTCCCGCCTCTGCCTGGCTCCGGACTACTTGACGACCGCGGCGGCCAGCTTGGAGAGGGGCTCGGCCAGTGCGTTCACACCGTCCGAGAGCTCCTTGCGCTCCGCCTCGCCGACCTTGTCGTACGAGGTGAACTCGTAGCCGTTCTTGTCGGCGCGGTACTTGTCGAGCAGGGTGTTCAGCGCGGCGAACTGGGTGTCCAGCTGCTTGGCGAGCTCCGGCTCGTTCTTGACGGTGACCGCCTTGAGGAGCTCGTAGGACTTCTGGGCGCCCTCCACGTTGGCCTTGAAGTCGACCAGGTCGGTGTGGCTGTAGCGCTCTTCCTCGCCCGTCACCTTGCCGGTGGCGACCTCGTCGAGCAGCTCCTTGGCGCCGTTGGCCATGGAGGTGGGTGTGATCTCGGCCTGGCCGACCTTCTTCTGCCATGCGGTCAGGTCGGCGATCAGGGTGTCGGCGAGCTTCTTCTCCTCGTCGCCGATCTTGCCGTCCTGGAAGAGGGACTTCTCCAGGCGGTGCCAGCCGGTCCAGTCCTTGGCCGGGTCCTGGCCGGCCTCCAGGCCGTCCTCGCGGACGTCGACCTTCGGGTCGATGTCGCCGAAGGACTCGGCGACGGGCTCGGTGCGCTCCCAGCCGATGCGGGAGGGGGCGTAGGCCTTCTTCGCGGCCTCCAGGTCCCCGGCCTTGACGGCGTCGGCGAAGACCTGGGCCTTCGGCAGGGTCTCGTCGGCCTGCTCCTGGACGTACTTGCGGTACGCGGCGACCGCGGCGTCCAGCTCGGGGCTGCGCTTCTCGGTGCCGCCCTTGCCGGTGGCCTTGACCTTCGTGCGGATGCCGTCGCCCTTCATGCCTGGCTTGCAGACGAACTCGTAGTCGCCCGCCTTGATCTCCGCGGTGATGGTGGCCTTGGTACCGGGGCCGATGTTCTCCCGCTCGGAGACGATCCGGTCGTCCGGGAAGAGCACGTAGAGCTCGGTCACCTTGGAACCCTTGTTCTCCACCTCGATGGAGACCTTGCCGGCCGGGAACTCGGTCCGCGAGACCTCGCAGGCGCTGTCGGTCGCGTTCACGTGGATCGCTCCGGAACCGCTCTTGTCGCTCTTCTCGGCGCAGCCGGTGACTGCGGTGAGCGCGGCGACGGCTGCTGCCGCGGTGAGCACGGTGAGGCGGGCGGGGCGCATGGGGGCTCCTGGGTGAAGGCGGGGCAGGCCGGGGAAGGCGGGGGCAGGCCGGTGAAGGCGGGGCAGGCCGGTGAGGCCGACCTAACTTAACCGAGGCTTACCTGACCGGCACCCAGTCGTCCAGTGATTCGTCTCTCAGGTTCCGGCCCCGGACACGAGCCCGTCACGACCCCTCCATGACCCCCTCAAGGGAGGGTCAAACGGGAGTCAAGCACCGTCCGCTCCGGCCCCCGCGGGGCCCGGCGGGGCGGGGGCGCGGAGTGCGGCGGTCCCGCATCGGGACCTCCGGAGGCGGGGCGCCCGTGCGAGGATCGCGAGCACCTCCACCGGCAGCCGTGCGCTCCCCGGCCACGGGGTCCGGACGCCGCGCCGTGCTTGAATGCCAGCGTGAACGATCTAGACGTGATCAAGGTCTTCTGCGCGGGTGACGGCCGCTTCGGCAACCTGCTCGGAGTCGTCCGCGACGGCCGCACCTGCCCGGACGACGCCTCCCGGCAGGCCCTCGCCGCCGAACTGGGCTACAGCGAGACGGTGTTCGTCGACGACCCCGAGCGCGGGGTCGTCGACATCCGCACCCCCGGCACCCGGATGTCCTTCGCCGGACACCCGCTGGTCGGGGTCGCCTGGCTGCTGGACATCGAGGAGCTCCAGCCGCCCGCCGGATCCGTATGGGCGCGTGACGACGGCGAGTTCACCTGGATCACCGCCCGCCCCGAGTGGGTCACCGGCAAGCGCACCGAGCAGTACGCCACCCCCGCCGAGGTCGACGCGCTGCCCGCCCCGCCGCCCGGCGAGGGCTGGCTGTACGCGTGGGCCTGGGAGGACGAGACCGCGGGACGGATCCGCGCCCGCGGCTTCCCGCGCCGCCCGGACGGGGTCATCACCGAGGACGAGGCCACCGGCTCGGCGGCGATACTCCTCACCGCCGAGCTGGACCGCGCCCTCAACATCACCCAGGGCGCCGGCTCCCAGATCCTCACCGCCCCCGGCCCCGACGGCACGATCGAGATCGGCGGCCGCGTCCGCTTCGCCGCGTGACGCACGAGGGGGCCGGGCCGGTGCGCACGCACCTGCCCGGCCCCTCGCCCGTCGCACCGCCCGGCAGCCCGGGGCCTACGCGCTGAGCGGGAACTCCTCGCCCAACTCGCGGAAGACCGCGCCGTTGAAGTCGAAGGCCCGCTTGCACTCGTCGATGATGCGCTGCTTCTCCAGGTCGTCCGCGGCGATCGCGTCCAGCAGCTCCCGGTAGGTCCGCTTGAAGGCGGCCGGGTTGGAGATGTCCGCGAAGACGTAGAACCGCACGCCGTCGCCCTTGCGCTCGAAGCCCCAGGTGCGCTCGGCCTTGTCCCGGATGATCTGGCCGCCGGAGAGGTCACCCAGGTAGCGGGTGTAGTGGTGGGCGACGTACCCGCCCGGCCAGGAGGCCGCGCACTGAGCGACCCGGTCCGCGTACGCCCGCGTCGCCGGCAGTGCGCTGACGGCGTCCCGCCAGCCCGGGCCGAGCAGGTGGGCCAGGTCGCGCTCGATCTCGGCGACGCGCATCAGCTCGGGCCGTATGAAGGGGCCCGCCACCGGGTCCTCCCGCAGCGACTCGGCGCCGTCCTCCAGCGCCCGGTACACGAACCACAGCTGCTCGGTGTAGCGGGTGTACGCGTCCACCCCGAGGCGCCCGCCGAGCAGGTCGCTCATGAACGTCGAGGTCTCGGCTTCGGTGTGCTGCTCGTGCGAGGCGACACGGATGACCGTGGAGAACGCGTCCAAGACTGACCTCCGGAGAAGAGGAACGGGCCCGGCGACACACCGCCGCCACGCCCGATCCTCCTGCTTAGGCTTACCTCAGTCAATGTGTTCCCGACGCCTTGTCGGTAAAAACCCTCCGGGCGGCGAAATCACGCCGACGCGCCCCGGCCGACGCGCCCCGGCCGACGCGCCCCCGCGGCCGGCCCCTACGGCAGGGTCAGGATCTCCGCGCCGGTGTCCGTCACCACCAGGGTGTGCTCGAACTGCGCCGTGCGCTTGCGGTCCTTCGTGACGACCGTCCAGCCGTCCTCCCACATGTCGTACTCGTGGGTCCCCAGCGTCAGCATCGGCTCGATGGTGAAGGTCATCCCGGGCTCGATGACGGTGGTGGCGTGCGGGCTGTCGTAGTGCGGGATGATCAGGCCCGAGTGGAAGGACGAGTTGATGCCGTGGCCGGTGAAGTCCCGGACCACCCCGTACCCGAACCGCTTCGCGTACGACTCGATGACGCGGCCGATGACGTTGATCTGGCGGCCGGGCTTGACCGCCTTGATCGCCCGGTTCAGGGCCTCCCGGGTGCGCTCCACCAGCAGCCGCGACTCCTCGTCCACCTCGCCGCACAGGTAGGTGGCGTTGTTGTCGCCGTGCACCCCGCCGATGTACGCGGTCACGTCGAGGTTCACGATGTCGCCGTCCCGCAGGACGGTCGAGTCCGGGATCCCGTGGCAGATGACCTCGTTCAGCGAGGAGCACAGGGACTTCGGGAACCCCCGGTAACCGAGCGTCGACGGGTAGGCGCCGTGGTCGCACATGTACTCGTGCGCGACCCGGTCCAGCTCGTCGGTGGTCACCCCGGGCGCGATGTGCTTCGCGGCCTCCTCCATCGCCTGCGCGGCGATCCGGCCGGCGATGCGCATGGCCTCGATCGTCTCGGCCGACTGCACCTCCGGTCCGGTGTACGGAGCGGGCGCGGGCTTGCCCACGTACTCGGGCCGGCGGATGTTTCCGGGGACGGAACGGACGGGAGAGAGCTCGCCTGGTACGAGCAGCGACTGGCCAGACATGCAAGCGAGTGTATCCAGCGGCGATGGGGCAGCATGGCGACGAGGAGCGGTATCGAACGGTATCGAGCGGCGGTACCGGAAAGCCGGCGTCGAGAGGAGCCCCGAGGTGATGGCCCTGTTCAAGAAGCGTCAGGTGGGAAAACCGGGCGAGTGGTACTACTGCCTGGTCCACCGGAAGGTCGAGGAAGGTCCCGAGTGCCCGGCCAAGGACCGCTTCGGCCCCTACACCACCCGTGAAGAGGCCGCCCACGCCATGGAGACCGCGCAGGAACGCAACCTCGAATGGCAGAACGACCCCAAGTGGAACGACAAGACCCGCGAGGACGAGGAAGGCGGCGGCCCCACCCCCTGACCGGGCCGTCCGCGTCGGCGCGGCCTACCAGCGGCTGGGCGGGGGAGCGGTCAGCCGCTCGGCCAGCCCGGCCAGCCGGTCGCGCAGCCGCCGCGGCCCCCGCCGCTCCGGCGGGCCGTTCTCCCCGGCCGCCGCGCTGACCAGGTGCTGCACGGTGTCCAGATCCAGCTCCGAGGTGACCGGCGGCACCGACAGGGCGTCGTGGGCGAGGGTGCCCAGGTCGGGGTCCCCGCCGTCCAGGGACAGTACGGTCGCCCCCGCGCGCCGGGCGTCGTGCACCCGCTCCAGCAGCCCCCCGCCGGGCCGCTCCGGCGCCACCACCAGCAGCGTGTGCCCGCGCCGGGCCGCCTCCAGCCGGCTCAGCCCCACCGACAGGTGCGGCGGCTCACCCGGCCGCACGTGGTGGCGCACCAGCGTCGGCGCCAGCTCCGGCTGACCCGACCAGGCGGCCTCGTCCACCAGGTGCGCCGCCAGGTGCCAGGGCTCGTACTGCTCGGTCCCCACCAGCAGCAGGCTGCCCCCGCACGGCGCCACCGACCGCCGCAGCGAGCCCGCGAAGCGCCGGGCCTCGTCCGGCCACCCGGTCCCGGCGAGCACCTCGCGCAGCAGCGCCACCCTCACGGCATCCATGGCGGCATCCTGCACCATCGGACTCTCCTCGTCCGGCCTACTCGGCAGTACCCTCGCCCCCATGACTTCCTCAGACAGCACCCAGAAGCCGCCGGCCAAGGACCCCTGGGACCTCCCGGACGTCTCCGGCCTCGTCGTCGGCGTCCTCGGCGGCACCGGCGACCAGGGCCGCGGCCTGGCATACCGGCTCGCCCGCGCGGGCCAGAAGGTGATCATCGGCTCCCGCGCCGCCGACCGCGCCCGCAGCGCGGCCGAAGATCTCGGCCTCGGCGTCGAGGGCGCCGACAACGCCGAATGCGCCCGCCGCAGTGACATCGTGATCATCGCGGTGCCGTGGGAGGGCCACGCCAAGACCCTCGAAGCCCTGCGCGAGGACCTCGCCGGCAAGCTCGTCGTGGACTGCGTGAACCCCCTCGGCTTCGACAAGCAGGGCGCATACGCCCTCCAGGTCGAAGAGGGCAGCGCCGCCCAGCAGGCCGCCGCCCTGCTCCCCGCCTCCCGCGTCACCGCCGCCTTCCACCACCTCTCCGCCGTCCTCCTCCAGGACGCCTCGGTCGAGGAGATCGACACCGACGTGATGGTCCTGGGCGAATCCCGCGCCGACACCGACCTCGTCCAGGCCCTCGCCGCCCGCATCCCGGGCATGCGCGGCGTCTTCGCCGGCCGCCTGCGCAACGCCCACCAGGTCGAGGCGATGGTGGCCAACCTCATCTCCACCAACCGCCGCTACAAGGCCCACGCGGGCCTGCGCCTCACCGACGTCTGACCCGAACCGCCCCCGGGGCCCGCACCGCCCTCCGGGGGCCGCACCGCCCCTCGGGGCCCGCGTCGGCGGCGGGGCCCGGGCGGGATGGGGGACACTGGAGGGGTTCGACCCCCTTACGTGTCCCCGAGGAGCTGTTCCCGATGCCCCGCCTTGCCGTGTTCGCCCTTGTCGTCTGCGTCCTTGCCGTGGCCGCGGCCGTGGTCGCCTTCGTGGAGGGCAGCTTCCTCGGGATCGTGTGGGTGCTGCTGGCCGGCGTCACGTCCAACATGGCCTGGTTCTACGTGCGCAAGGCCAAGGTCGAGAAGCGGCAGCGGGCCGCGTAGCCGGGCGGCCGGGGCCGTCGGCCGGCGTGGTCCGGCCGTCCCGCAGGACACCCCCTAGTCCTGCGGGGCCGTGCAGAAGAACCCGTCCGAGCCCTGCCAGAAGCGGTACAGGTCGCGGCCGCAGTACGTCTCCAGGTCCGAGACGCCGAGCCCGCGCAGGATCCCCCGGACCGCGTCGAAGAAGACGGCGTTCACCTCCGGGATCCACAGCAGCACGAACACCCCGATCAGCGCGAACGGCGCCAGCGGGGCCAGCTCGCGGCGGACGCGGTGGGGGAGCCAGGGCTCGATGATCCCGTAGCCGTCCAGGCCCGGCACCGGCAGGAAGTTCAGGATCGCCGCCGAGACCTGGAGCAGCGCGAGGAAGGCCAGCGCGAAACGGAAGGGGAGCGGGACCCCGTCGAGGGCGCCCAGCCAGAACGGGGCGGTGCAGACCACCGCGAAGGCCACGTTCGTCAGCGGCCCCGCCGCCGAGACGAGGCTGTGCTTCCAGCGGTCCCGGATCCGGTCGAGCTCGATGTACACGGCCCCGCCGGGCAGGCCCAGCCCGCCCAGGATCACGAAGACCACCGGCAGGACGATGCTGAGCAGCGGATGCGTGTACTTCAGCGGGTTCAGGGTGAGGTAGCCCTTGGCGCCGACCGTGATGTCGCCGCCGTGCAGCGCGGTCCGGGCGTGCGCGTACTCGTGCAGGCACAGCGAGACCACCCACGCGGACGTGACGAAGAGGAACACGGCCAGCCCCGTGCTCGCCGCGTAGTCCGTCCACACCGCCCAGCCGGTCACGGCCATGACGGCGACGATGCCGAGGAACACGGAACTGATCTGCCGCTCGCTGCGGACGCCCTGATGAACCATGCCGCGAAACCTACCCCGGGCCCGGCGTGGCCGGGGGCGCGGTGCCGGAGAGAATGGGCCGGTGCGCTACGCGATTCTCGGCACCGCCCAGGCCATCCGCGACGACGGGACCCCCGTCGCCGTCGGCGGAGCGCGCCTGCGCGCCCTGCTGACCGCGCTCGCCCTGCGGCCGGGCCGCGCGGTGCCGGCGGAGCTGCTGGTCGCCGAGGTGTGGGACGCCGGCCCGCCGGCCGACGCCGTCGCGGCGCTCCAGGCGCTGGTGGGGCGGCTGCGGCGGACGCTCGGGCACGCGGCCGTGCGGTCCGTGGAGGGAGGCTACCGGCTGGAGGCGGAGCGGGACGACGTCGACCTGTACCGCTTCGAGCGGCTCGTGCGCGCCGCCGCGGCCGAGCCGGACCCGGCCCGGGCGGCGGCCCTGTACGACGAGGGGCTCGCCCTGTGGCGGGGCCCGGCGCTGGCCTCCCTCCCCGATCCGGCGGCCGGGTCCGCGCGCTGGGAGGCCGTACGGATGGACGCGCGCCGGGGCCGCCTGGACGCGGCGCTGGCGCTGGGCGAGGCGGAACAGGTCCTGCCGGAGCTGACCGAGCTGTGTGCGCGGCAGCCGCTGGACGAGCCCTCGCAGGTGCTGCGGATCCGGGCCCTGCGTGCGGCGGGCCGCCCGGCGGAGGCGCTGGCCGCGTACGAGACCGTCCGTCAGGACCTCGCCGCCCGCCTCGGCACGGACCCGGGCCCCGCCCTGCGCGCCCTCCACGCGGAGCTCCTCTCCCCGCCCCCGCAGGCCCCCCAGCCACCCCCGGCCGCCCCCGCCCCGCTCCCCACCGCCCCCGCCCCCGGGCACGACGCCGGGCCCCCCGGGAACCTCCGGGCGCGGCTCACCACCTTCGTCGGGCGGGAGGACGACATCCGCGTCATCGGCGACGACCTCGCCCGGGCCCGGCTGGTCACGCTCCTCGGCCCCGGCGGGGCCGGCAAGACTCGGCTCTCGCAAGAGGCCGCCGAGACGCACGCGCGCTCCGCCGCCGACGCCTGGCCCGACGGGGTGTGGTTCGTCGAGCTGGCGCCCGTGGAGGACCCGGAGGACGTCCCCGAGGCGGCCCTCGCCGCACTCGGCGCCCGCGGGACCAAGCTGCGCGGGGCCGCCGCCGAGGAGCTGCGCGCACTGACCGACCGGGCCGGGGACCACCCCCTCGACCGGCTCGCCGAGCACTGCTCCCGCCGCCGGCTGCTGCTGCTCCTCGACAACTGCGAGCACGTCATCGGCGCCGCCGCCGTACTCGCCGAACGGCTCCTGACCCACTGCCCCGGCGTGCGGATCCTCGCCACCAGCCGGGAACCCCTCGGCGTGCCCGGGGAGTTCCTGCGCCCCGTCGAACCGCTGCCCGACCCCGTCGCCCTGCGGCTGCTCGGCGACCGGGGCGCCGCCGCCCGGCCCGGGTTCCGGGTCACCGACGACCCGGCCGCCGCGGCCGAGATCTGCCGCCGACTCGACGGGCTGCCGCTCGCCATCGAGCTGGCCGCCGCCCGCCTGCGGCTCCTCACCCCGCGCCAGATCGCCGACCGGCTCGACGACCGCTTCCGCCTGCTGACCGGCGGCGCCCGCACCGTCCTGCCCCGCCAACAGACCCTGCGCGCCGTCGTCGACTGGTCCTGGGACCTGCTGGACGAGCCGGAACGGGCCGTCCTCAGACGGCTGTCCGTCTTCGCGGGCGGCTGCGACCTGGACGCCGCCGAAGCCGTCTGCGCGGACCCGGACGCCGGCCCGGACACCGACGTCGCCGACGCCATGGCCGCCCTCGTCGACAAGTCCCTCGTCGTGGCCGCGCCCGGCCCCGCCGGAGACATGCGCTACCGCCTCCTGGAGACCGTCGGCGAATACGCCGCCGAGCGCCTCGCCGAGGCCGGCGCGGGAAAGGACCGCGAGGCCACCGAGCACCGCCACCTCGTCCACTACCGCGAACTCGCCCGCACCACCGAACCCCTGCTCCGCGGCCACGGCCAGCGCGCGGCCGCCGACCGGCTCGCCACCGAGTACGAGAACCTCCGTACCGCCCTGCGCCGGGCCGTCGCCGCCCGCGACACCGGCGAAGTGCTGTGCCTCGTCCACTCGCTCGGCTGGTACTGGCACATGCAGGACCTCCGCGCCGAGTCCCGGCACTGGTCCGAGGCCGCCGCCGAGCTCGGCCCCGACCCCTTCCGGCCGCCCCACGTCCCCGCCGGGCCCGTCTACGAACGGCTCGTCGACTCGCCCCCGCCCTACTCCGGCGAGGTCCTCACCGAGGGCTGGCGCGCCCTGCACCTGGTGCGGCTGGCCTCCCGGGACCAGACCAGCACCGACTGGGACAACCCCGAGGTCCGCGAGCAGGTGGCGGGCGTGCTCGCCACCTACCGGCCCGGACTCCCGCAGACCTGCCGGACCCCGGCCTCCCTGTGGATCTACGCCGTGATGATCGCGGGCGACGCCGGGCTGCTCAAGCGGGTCGTGGACGCCACCGTCGACACCGCCCGCGAGCTCGGCTACCGCTGGGAGCTCGCCTCCGCCCTCCAGCTGCGGGCCAACATCCTCGCCAACCGCGCCGACTGGGCCGGCGACGCCTCCCGCGACGCCGACGAGAGCCTGTCCCTCTTCCGTGAACTCGGCGACGACTGGGGCTGCGCCGAGGCCCTGTCGGCCCGTGCCGAGTCCCGGGAGAAGCGCGGGGACTACGCCCTGTCCGCCCGGGACTACCGCGAGGCGATCGAGTACGCCGAACGCCTCGGCGCCAAGGCGCAGGTGACGGTGCTGCGGGTTCGGATGGCCGGGTCCCTCGTGGAGAGCGGCCGGATCGAGGAGGCCGAGGGGATCCTCACGGAGAGCCTCTCCGCCGTGGAGCGGTTCGGCAACGAGGCCATGCCCGCCGCCCGGATGTTCCTCGCGGGCGTCTACGGCCGCACCGGCCGCATCCCCGAGGCCCGCGCCCAGATCAGGATGCTGCGCGAGGAGTTCGCCCTCGGTGCCTTCGCCGTCTTCGACGTGTTCCTCCTCGCTACGACGGCCTGGCTGGACAACCAGGAGGGCAAGTACGAGGACGCCCTGCTGCTGGCCCGGGAGGCGGCGGGGGCCGTCCGGCACCCGCTGGCGATGATGGTCGCCCCGCAGATGCCCGCCCTGTACCTGCTGACGGCCGCGGTGGCCCGGAGCGGCCTGGGCGGCCCGGGGCAGGCGTACGAGAGCGCGCGGCTGATCGGCGCCTACCGCGCCCACCTGCCGGCCGGGCACGTCCCGGTCTCCTCCGAACGCGAGGACGCCGCCCTCGCCGAGGAACGGGCGCGGGCGGCGCTGGGGGACGCCGCGTACGAGGCGGCGTACGCCGAGGGCGGCGGCCTCACCCTGGAGGAGGCCACCGCCCTCATCTGATCCGGCCGGCTCCCCCGTGCGGTGCCGTCCGGGACGCGATCCTGACGGACCGGCCGGCCGGGGATCAGGTCTTCTGGCGGAACTTGCGGACCGCGACCGGCATGGTGACCGCCGTGATGGCGACCGACCAGGCCAGCGTGACCCACACGGAGTTCCCCAGCGGGGTGCCGTTGATCAGGCCGCGGGCGGCGTCGGCCAGGTTGGACAGCGGGTTGTAGTCCGTGAAGGACTGCAGCCAGCCCGGCATCGTCGTCGGCGGGGCGAAGATCGAGCTGCCGAACTGCAGCGGCATCAGGACCAGCATCGCCATGCCCTGGACGGCCTGCGCGGTCTTCAGGGTCAGACCCAGCAGGATGAAGATCCACATCAGGGAGGCGCCGAAGACGGCCGACAGCCCGATGGCGAGGAACAGGTCCAGCACCGAGGACTTGATGGACAGGCCCAGGATGAAGCCCACGGTGAGCAGGATGGCGATGGCGACCATCATCCGGCCGAGCTCCACCACGATCTTCGCGACGAGGACCGAGGACCGGGCGATGGGCATGGACCGGAAGCGGTCCATCACGCCCTTCTTGAAGTCGTCGTTGACGCCGGTGCCGACACCCATCGCGATGTTCATGCCCATCATCGCCATCAGGCCCGGGACCACGTAGTTGACGTACTCGCCCTGGTTGCCCTTGCCGGAGATCGCGCCGCCGAAGACGAACACGAACAGCAGCGTGAAGATGATCGGCATGAACAGGACGTCGAACATCGACTCCGGGTCCTGCTTGATCTGGAGGGCGTTGCGGCGGACGAGCGCGCCGATGTGGCGCAGGTTGGCCCGCACGCCGATCCGGCCCTCGGCGGGCGGGCGGGACGCGGCCGTGACGGCCGCGGTGGTGCTGGGCTTCGTCGTGGTGGCGGTGCTCATGCCGCGACCTCCTGGTTCGGCTCGGTCTTCCGGGTGGGCGCGGCGTCCTCGGCCGTCGCCGGCTTCTGGCCGGTGATGGACAGGAACACCTCGTCCAGACTGGGCAGGTACGTGCCGAGGTCGGCGATCGCGTACCCGCGGGCCGCCAGCAGGCCGACCACCGCGGTCAGCTGCCCGTCGCTCAGGATCGGCACCAGCAGCACCCCCTCGTCCGGCACCGCCTGGGAGCCGGCCACCCCGTCCAGCCCGGCCTCCGCCAGCGAGCGGGCGATCTCCGGCAGGTCGGACGGGTGCACCGGCCGGATCCGCAGGGTGCGGCCCCCGACACGGGCCTTCAGCTCGTCGACCCTGCCCTTGGCGATGACCTTGCCGCGGTCGATGACCGTCAGCTCGTTCGCGAGCTGCTCGGCCTCCTCCATGTACTGCGTGGTGAGCAGCACGGTGGCGCCCTCGGCGACCATCCGCTGCACCTCGTCCCACACCTCGTTGCGGGTACGGGGGTCCAGACCGGTGGTCGGCTCGTCCAGGTAGAGCACCGCCGGGCGGCCGATCATCGAGGCGGCAAGGTCGAGCCGGCGGCGCATCCCGCCGGAGTAGTGCATCGCCGCCTTCTTCGCGGCCTCGGTCAGGGAGAACCGCTCCAGCAGCTCGTCCGCGCGGGCCCGGGCGTCCTTGCGGGACAGGTCCAGCAGCCGGCCGATCATGTAGAGGTTCTCCCAGCCGGAGAGCTTCTCGTCGACCGAGGCGTACTGGCCGGTGAGGCCGATCGTGCGGCGCAGCTGCCGGGGCTGGCGGACCACGTCGAAGCCGGCGACCGTGGCGGTGCCCGCGTCGGGGACGATCAGGGTGGACAGGCAGCGGACCAGGGTGGTCTTGCCGGCGCCGTTCGGGCCCAGCACGCCGAGCACGGTGCCCTCGCGGACGTCCAGGTCGACCCCGTCCAGGGCCTTGGTCTCGCCGTAGTGCTTGACCAGCCCCCGCACTTCCACGGCGTGGGAGTTCTTGTCGTTTCGCGTCATGTCCACCATGGGACCAGCCGTCACTGACAAAGCTCCGACAGCCGGCCGACAGCCCTCCGACACGCGGCCGACGACCCGGGGGCAGGCAGCCGACAGCCCGCCGGCGGGCCTGCCGGCGGGCTGTCGGTACGCGGGGACTAGTGGAAGGCGTGCTCCTCCTGCGGGAACGTTCCGCCCACCACGTCCTCGGCGAAGGCCTTCGCCGCGTCACCCATGGTCCGGCGCAGGTTCGCGTACTGCTTGACGAAGCGCGGCATCTTCCCGCCGGTCAGGCCCATCATGTCGGTCCACACCAGCACCTGCGCGTCGCACTCCGAGCCCGCGCCGATGCCGACGGTCGGGATGTGCAGCGACCGGGTGACCTCGGCGGCCAGCTCGGCCGGGACCAGCTCCAGGACCACCGCGAAGGCGCCCGCGTCCTGCGCGGCCTTCGCGTCGCGCAGCAGCTGGTGCGCGGCCTCGTCGGTGCGGCCCTGCACCCGGTAGCCCATGGCGTTCACGGACTGCGGGGTCAGGCCCAGGTGGGACATGACCGGGATGCCGGACTGGACGATCAGCTCGGTCTGGGGCAGCGAGCGCTCCCCGCCCTCCAGCTTGACCGCCCCGACACCGGCGTCCTTCACCAGCCGGGTCGCGCTGCGCAGCGCCTGCACGGCGCCTTCCTGGTAGGAGCCGAACGGCAGGTCGCCGACGACCAGGGCCCGGCTGGTGCCCCGTACGACGGCCGCCGACAGCAGGGTCATCTCGTCCATCGTCACGGGGACGGTGGTGTCGTAGCCGAGGTGACAGTTGCCCATGGAGTCACCGACGAGGATCACCGGGATCCCGGCCTCGTCGAACACGGACGCCGTCATGGCGTCGTAGGCGGTGAGCATGGGCCACTTCTCGCCGCGCTCCTTGGCGAGGTTGAGGTCGCGGACGGTGATCCGCCGGTTGCCCGTGCCTCCGTACAGGGTGGGGGAGGCGGCTTCGCGGGCAGGCGAAACGGCATGCGTCATTGCAACTGCTCCTTGTGTCATCTCGAGGCGCCCTCACGGCGTCCCCGGACTCACCCACCATGGTGGCACCCGTCCGGCCGTGGACGGAAGTGGGAGGGCCGCGGCGCGCTGACCGGTCCGTCACACTCCTGGCCCGTCTCCAGGCGCGCCGGAGCCAATGTGCGCGTTTCGTGACAAGCGGAACCCTTGCCGCACGACCGTTCGTCCTCCCGGTTGTACGGCCGCGAGGACGGCACGGAAGGCTCCCGACATCGCCTAGGGTCAAGGCACGGGGACGGAGCGCGAGCACGGCAGCGAGGACATGGCATGGCACAGGCGTACATGACGGAGACGGGGAACGGCGGCTCCGAGCCCGGGCCCCCCGGATCCGGACTGAAGCGCCTACTCGCCGAGTTGCGGGGCGACCGCGGCATCTGGAAGCGCGGCATCGTCACCGCCGGCGTCGCTGCCCTGATCTCGCTGGTGATGATCTTCCACGCCGAGCTGTCCAACGACGTGGGCAACCTCGGCAGCCTCGTCGAGACCTTCCTGCCCTGGCTGGGGCTGGCCGTGCCGGTCCTGCTCGCCATCGCCGTGATCCGCAGGTCCGCGACGGCCCTGATCGCGATACTGCTGACGGCCGCGGTCTGGGTGAACCTCTTCGGCGGCCTGGTCACCGACAAGTCGGGCTCCCGCGGCAACCTGATGGTGGCCGCCCACAACGTCGACGCCGACAACCCCGACCCGCGCGGCACCGGCGAGGCGCTCGCCACCTCGCGGGCGGACGTGCTGGCCCTGACCGAGCTCAAGGCGAGCGCCGTCCCCGTCTACGAGAAGGCGCTCGGAGGCGCGTACAAGTACCACGCGGTCGAGGGCACGGTCGGCGTGTGGAGCAAGTACCCGCTGACCTCCAGCAAGCCCGTGGACATCCGGCTCGGCTGGACCCGCGCCATGCGCACCACCGTCGCGAGCCCCTTCGGCGAGATCGGCGTGTACGTCGCCCACCTCCCCTCGGTCCGGGTCAAGCTCAACGCCGGCTTCACCGCCAACCAGCGCGACAACAGCGCCGACGCGCTCGGCGCGGCCCTCGCCGCCGAACCGCTGAAGAACGTCATCCTGCTCGGCGACCTCAACGGCACCATGAACGACCGCGCCCTGTCCGAGGTCACCTCGCAGATGCGTTCCACCCAGGGCGCGGCCGGCGACGGCTTCGGCTTCAGCTGGCCGGCCCAGTTCCCGATGGCGCGGATCGACCAGATCATGGTGCGCGGGGTCAAGCCGGAGGCCTCCTGGACCCTGCCCCGCACGGGCAGCGACCACCTCCCGGTGGCCGCCCGGGTGACCGTGCGCAAGTGAGCGGCGCGCCCGCGGAAAGCCGGCCGGGGGCCCGCCGCACGAGCGGCGGGCCCCCGGCCCTTCCCATCGGGCCGGGTGCGGCCGCTACGCGCGCTCGCGCCAGCCGTTGGTGATGGGCAGCCGGCGGTCCTTGCCGAAGCCCTTCGCGGAGATCTTGGTGCCCGGCGGGTACTGGCGGCGCTTGTACTCGGCCGTGTCCACCATCCGCAGGGTCCGGGCCACCAGCTGCCGGTCGAAGCCGGCCGCGACGATCTCCTCCAGGCCCTGGTCGCGGTCCACGTACAGGTCCAGGATCGCGTCGAGCACCGGGTAGTCCGGCAGCGAGTCCGTGTCCACCTGGCCCGGGCGCAGCTCGGCGCTCGGCGGCTTCACGATCGAGTTCTCCGGGATGGGAGGGGTCTCGCCCCGCTCGACGGCGGCCCGGTTGCGGTACCGGGCGAGCCGGAAGACGTCGCTCTTGTAGACGTCCTTGATCGGCCCGTAGGCGCCGACGGAGTCCCCGTAGAGGGTGGAGTAGCCGACGGCCAGCTCGGACTTGTTGCCCGGGGCCAGCACGATGTGCCCCTCCTGGTTGGACACCGCCATCAGCAGGGTGCCGCGCAGCCGGGACTGGAGGTTCTCCTCGGCCAGGCCGGTCAGGCCCAGCGAGCCCATGTAGGCGTCGAACATCGGCTCGATCGAGACGGTGCGGAAGTTCAGCCCGGTCCGTTCCGCCAGATCCGCGGCGTCCCCCCTGGAGTGCTCCGAGGAGTACTTCGAGGGCATGGCGATGCCGTACACGTTCTGCGCCCCGACCGCGTCGCAGGCGATGGCCGCGACGAGCGCCGAGTCGATGCCCCCGGAGAGCCCGATCAGGACGGAACGGAAGCCGTTCTTCCTGACGTACGCGCGCAGCCCCACGACCAGCGCGTCGTACACCTCCTCGTCGTCGTCCAGGCGCTCGGCGTAGCCGCCGGTCACGGCCGGCTCGTACGCCTCCACCGGCTCCTCGGAGAGGATCACCCGGTCGATGCGCAGACCGTCGTCCACCACCCCCTCGGGGGCGTCCGCCCGCGCCGCCGGCAGGTCCAGGTCGACCAGGACGCAGCCCTCGGAGAACTGCGGGGCGCGGACGATGACCTCGCCGGACGCGTCCACGACGATCGAGTCGCCGTCGAAGACCAGGTCGTCCTGGCCGCCCATCATCGCCACGTAGGCGAGGGTGCAGCCGGCCTCCTGGGCGCGCTTGCGGACCAGTTCGAGGCGCACGTCGTCCTTGTTGCGCTCGTACGGGGAAGCGTTGACGGAGATCAGCAGCCCGGCCCCGGCGGCGCGGGTGGCCGGGACGCGGCCGCCCTCCTGCCAGAGGTCCTCGCAGATGGCCAGGGCGACGTCGACGCCGTGCACCCGGATGACGGGCTGGGTCTCCCCCGGCACGAAGTACCGGAACTCGTCGAAGACCCCGTAGTTGGGCAGGTGGTGCTTGGCGAACCGCAGGACGACCCGGCCGCGGTACAGCACGGCGGCCGCGTTCTCCGGGGACCCCGCGGGGCGTCCCAGCCGGGGGGCGGCCCGCTCGCTGCGGTCGAGGTAGCCGACGACGACGGGGAGCCCGCCGAGCCCCTCGTCCGCCAGCCGCCGGGCCAGCGCGGCCAGCGCGGTGCGGGACGCGTCCACGAAGGACGCCCGCAGGGCCAGGTCCTCGACGGGGTAGCCCGTCAGCGTCATCTCCGGGAACGCCACGAGGTGGGCGCCCTGCTCGGCGGAGTGCCGCGTCCAGTGCACGACCGAGTCGGAGTTGGCGGCGATGTTGCCGACCTGCGAGTCGATCTGATTCAGCGCGAGGCGTAGTTGAGGCACGGGCCCAGTCTAATCGTCTTTCTGACGCGATGTCCTGGGCCGGGCCGTGGCGCCACCGGTTCCGGGGCCCGGCGGACGGTTCAGCGGACCGGGCCGCTGAACTTCGCCGGGGGCAGCAGGACGCCGGGGGAGAGGTCCGCGCTGATGGACTTCGTACCCTCCGGCACCTCGAAGGCGGCGCTGCCGGACGCCGTGTGGCCCGGCTCGATCACCCTCTCGACGCGCTTGGGCATCCGGCCGTCGAAGACGAGCTTGCCGGGCCGGCCCTGGTCGTCGAGGACCGCGGGAATCGCGTGGATGACGCGGTGGGGCCGGTCGGAGGTGTTGGTGATGGTGAAGTCCACCCGCACCGCGTTGCCCACCTCGATCCACTGGCTGCTGGTGGTGTACTTCCGGGGTTCGGCGATGCTCACCTGGATCCCGCTGGGGTACGTGTACGTACGGCCGAAGTCGAGCGGGGTCGTGATGCCGGGGCCCGGCGGGGGCACGGCGGCGTCCTCGTCACCTTCGAGCAGGTCGTCCTCGTCCCACTCCTCGTCCCACTCCGGATCGACGGTGATCTCGCGGCCGGCGCGCTCGACGGCCCGGTCGACGACGGCGACGGTGAGGAACAAGCCGCCGACGCAGGCGCCCAGGCTGAGCAGGCCGAGGCCGGCGCCCACGAGCGACATCACCTTGCGCGGGGCACCGGCCAGGGCGCGCACGAGGGCGGCGACGCCGAGGCCGAGGGCGGTCAGGCCGAGGAGCGCGCCGATCCAGAACACGAACGGGATGATGGCCACCGGGACGGCCACCAGCCCCAGGACCAGCGCGGCGACGGCCATCCCGTTGGAGGGCGCGACGGGCGCGGGCCGGAAGCCGGGATGGGCGGCATAGTCGGGGTACGCGGCGTAGGGCGGCGGGGGCGGCGGGCCGGCGTGGCCCCAGGCGCCGGGGGGCGGGGCGGCGGCGCTCGGCGGGAACTGCGGCGGGGCCGCCCCCGGGGCGGGCGCGGCCCACGGGTTGAACTCCCCGGGCGGGGGCGGCGGGATCTCGGCGGGCGGGGCGTCGGCGGGCGGGGCCTGGGCCGTCGGGGCCTGGGCCGGCGGGGCGTCCGTCGGCGGGGTCTTCGTCAGCGACGGCCGCACCGGCTCGGGGGCGGGGGCCGCCGGCTCCGGCGCGGACGCCGCGGGGTCCGTCTGCGGCGTCCGCGGCTCCTCCGGTGACGGCTTCTCCGGTGACGGCTTCTCCGCCCCCGGTATGGGCGCGTCCGCGGGCTCGGGCGGCGGACCGGACGGGGTCCCGGGCGGGTTCGGGGGCGTACTCATGCCTGAGGCGTCCTTGGAGTGTGCGGCGTACGGAGCGCGGAACGCGGTGTACGGACGATGCGGGCAGCCTGCCATGCCCCCCGGCACCCTCCAAGCGGATTCGGCCCCCGCACCCCGGCCCGGGAGCGGAATCGGCCGAAGTGCCGGAATCCGGACTTCAGCCCGGGGAACGCGGCAGGCCGCGCACGCGTTCTCCGCGTGCGGGGCTCGGCCGGATGGCCCTGGGCGCGCATCCGGGCGATCCCGGCCGCGGCACCGCCCGGGGGCGCCGCACGCCGATGCCGGATCTGCTGAGGATCATTCACCCCATGCGTACAGAACGCCCGAAACGTCCGTACCGCACCGCAGGAGACGCGCCCCCGAGCACCCGGCCCGTCGCCCTCCTCATCGGTCTCGGCGCGGCCGCGTACACCGCCTGGGTGCTCGAAGTCGTCCTCTCCACCGGCCTCAACCCCATCGAGACCTACGTCAGCGAACTCGCCGCCCAGGACCAGCCCCTCGGCGGCCTCTTCCGGGCCACCGACTTCACCGCGGGCCTGCTCGTCTTCCTCGGCGGGCTGCTCGCCCTGGCGCGCCTGGTCCGCCACCCCCCGTCCCGGGGCCCCTGGGCCGTCGCCGGCTGGTGCGGGATCACCCTCTTCGGCGCGGCCACCGCCGCCGACGCCTGGCTGCCGCTCAGCTGCCGGCCCACCACCGACCCCGAATGCGCCGCCCGCGAGACCGCCGGACTCGTCCCGGCCACCCATCAGGCCCATGCCATCAGCAGCAGCCTCGCCATGACCGGCGCCCTCATCGGGACGGTGGCGCTCACCGTCGCCGCCCGGCGGTACGGGCGGCTCGCGCCCCTCGCCCGCTACGGCCCCGCCCTCGTCACCATGGAGCTGCTCGCCACCGTCTGGACGCTGACCGCCATCGCCCTGTTCACCGCCGGGCACGGCACCTGGGCGCTCGGCGCGGGGCAGCGGCTCCAGGTGCTGCTGGTCGCGCTCTGGCTGGGGCTGCTGGCCCGCTCCGTCCACGAGGAGCGCCGTACGTGAACCCCCCCGCCCCGCTTCGTCCACGAGGAGTGCCGTACGTGAATCCCCCGCCCCGCTTCGTCCGCGTGGACGGGATCCCGCTGCACGTCGTCGTCGAGGGCGCCGGGCCGCCCGTGGTGCTGAGCGCCGGGCTCGCCATGGCCTGGTTCGACTGGGACCCGGTCGCGGCCCTGCTCGCGGCCCGGGACCGGACCGTGATCCGCTTCGACCGGCCGGGGCACGGGCTGAGCGCCCCGGCGACCGAGCCGCCCGGCGCCGCCGGCGAGGCCCGCCGGATCGCGGGCCTGCTGGACGGGCTGGGCCTGGGCGGCGTGCCGGTCACCGTCGTCGGGCACTCCATCGCCGGGTTCCACGCCGAGGCCTTCGCCCGCCTGTACCCGGAGCGCACCGACGCCCTCGTCCTCGTCGACTCCAGCGTCGAGGAGGCACCCCGTACGGTGCTGCCCGCCGCGCTGCGCACCGCCGCCGCCCGCGCGCTCGGCCGGGCCGTGACCGCCGCCGGGCTCCCGGCCGCCCTGGGGCCCGCGCTGCGCGGCGGGGCCGTACGGGCCTCCCGGGCCGGCCGGGCCGCGGATCCGGCCGGGCGGGACCTCGTACGCCGCTGCTACCGCACGGGCCGGGTCTGGCGCGGGGCGCTCCTGGAGAACTCCCGCTACCCCGACACCGCCGCCGAGCTGCTCGCCCTCCGCGCGGAGCACCCGCTGGCGGCGCCCGCCACCGTCCTGGCCGGCCACGACGGTTCACCGGGCGACGCCGCCCGGCGCTGGCTCGGCCGCCAGGCGGCCCTCGCCGAGGTGCTCGGCGCCCGCTTCGAGGTCGCCGAACCGGCCGGACACCTGGTCATGCTGGACCGCCCGCACCAGGTGGCACGGGCGGTCCTGCACGCCCGCGGGTAGCCGCCGGGCCGGGCCGGGCTACCGCGGCGCCGCCCCGCGCCCGCGCAGCATGTCCGCCATCAGGTTCAGCTCCGACTGCTGCGCCTCGACCATGCCCTGGGCCAGTGCCCGCTCCGCCGGGGTGGCGCACTGGCGGGCACAGCCCTCGGCCATGGCGACGCCGCCCTTGTGGTGGTCGGTCATCAGCTGGAGGTACAGCACCTCGGCGTCCCGGCCGTTCGCCGCGCCGAGCCGCGAGAGCTCCTCCTTCGTGGCCATCCCGGGCATCAGCGCCCCGGGCTTGGCGCCGGCGTGCCCCGCGTGGCCCCCGGACCCGCCGTGGCCCTCCGGCGAGGACATCCACGACATCGGCGGCTCGTCCGCCACCACCTTCGGCAGCCCCCACAGGTCCAGCCAGCCCAGCAGCATGCCGCGCTGGTTGGCCTGGGTGTTCGCGATGTCGTACGCGAGGCTGCGCACGGGCTCGTCCTGGGTGCGGTCGCGGACGATGAAGGACATCTCCACCGCCTGCTGGTGGTGCACCGCCATGTCCCGGGCGAAGCCCGCGTCCGGCGAGTACAGGGCCGGCGCGGCGGCGGACGGGGAGCGCCCGCCGTCACCGTCCGGGCCGTTCGCGGTGGCGACCGTGGCCCCCACCGCGAACAGCACGGCGAGCACGACGGCCGCGCCCGCCGCCCAGTACGTACGGGTCACTTCTCGCCCACCCCGTTGGTGCAGGCCGCGCCCGGCTCGGGGGTCTGCTGGCCCTGCACGTACTTGGTGAAGAACTGCGCCACGCGCGGGTCGTCCGCCTTGTCCACCGTCAGCTGCTTGCCCCAGGCGCTGAGCATGATCGCGCCGGCCTGCTCCTTGACGGGGCTGAGCAGCGTGTACGGGGTCTTGCCGACCTTCTCGGCGAGCTTGTCGACCTCGGCCTTGTCGGCCTTGTCGTTGTACGTCACCCAGACCGCGCCGTGCTCCAGCGAGTGGACGGCGTTCACCTCGGGGATCGGGTTCTTGTAGACGTCGCCGTCGCAGTTCATCCAGCGGGGGTGGTGGTCGCCGCCGACGGGCGGGTTCATCTCGTACTTGACCGGGGTCTCGACGTGGTTGCGGCCGAGCTTCTTCGCGTCCCAGGTCTGCTCGCCCGAGACCGGCGCCTTGCGCGCCGCCTCCGCGTCCTTCTCCTTCTGCTTCTGGTCGATCAGCACCCAGGCGCCGAATCCGACGAGCCCGGCGACGATCGCCGTGGAGACGCTGATCGCGAGGATCTTGTTGCGCCGCTCGCGCGCCTGCTCGGCGCGGCGCATCTCGGCTATGCGCTGCTGGCGGGAGTTCTGCTGTGACGTCCTGCTGGCCATGTGCCCTGTTCCTTCTGCTGAGGGGGTGTGGGGGTGGAGCCGGTGGTGCCGTCCGGTGCGCCGGAGCGCTCAGGTCCGCAGCACTTGCAGGACGTGCAGGCCGGGGGCGCGCGCGAGGGTCCCGGGCGGCCGCACCGGCCCCGCGGCCGCGCCCGGGCGGGCGGCGGGCACCGGCCCGCTCCGGGGCAGGGCCACGGCGGGCGGCGGGGCGGGCAGCACGGCCGGGGTGACGTGGGAGAGGGGGGAACAGCCCGGAGGGTCGTACGGGGACACACAGGTGGCGTGCGCGGCGTGCCCGCCGTGCCCGGCGTGCACCCGTCCGGGTTCCGCCGAGGGCCGCACGCAGAGGAACGCCAGGCCGGCCGCCACCCCGGCCGCGATCAGCAGCACGAGGAAGGCGCGCCGGAAGGGACGCCCGCGGCGTCCGCTCCCCGTGTACTCCCAGCCCCCCATGGGCGCCGATGGTAATGCTCATGGCTTGTGCGCGGTCGGAGCGGGGGTGCCATCGGCTCTGGGGGGTGCGTAATGTGGCGGAAACCACCACTGGCGATACTGGACGGGCCCGACCGCGCTCCTCCGCCCTTTTGGGGTGGTGGTGCACGGATCGTCTGAACTGCGAGGATGAAGGCATGGACAAGCAGCAGGAATTCGTCCTCCGGACGCTCGAGGAGCGCGACATCCGCTTCGTGCGCCTGTGGTTCACCGATGTGCTGGGCTTCCTGAAGTCCGTCGCGGTCGCCCCCGCCGAACTGGAGCAGGCCTTCGACGAGGGCATCGGCTTCGACGGCTCGGCGATCGAGGGCTTCGCCCGGGTCTACGAGTCCGACATGATCGCCAAGCCGGACCCCGGGACCTTCCAGATACTGCCGTGGCGCGCCGAGGCCCCCGGGACGGCCCGGATGTTCTGCGACATCCTGATGCCGGACGGCTCGCCCTCGTTCGCGGACCCGCGCTACGTCCTCAAGCGCATCCTGGCCAAGACGTCCGACCTGGGCTTCACCTTCTACACCCACCCGGAGATCGAGTTCTTCCTGCTGAAGGACAAGCCGCTGGACGGCACCCGCCCCGTCCCGGCCGACAACTCCGGCTACTTCGACCACACCCCGCAGAACGTGGGCATGGACTTCCGCCGCCAGGCGATCACCATGCTCGAGTCCATGGGCATCTCGGTGGAATTCAGCCACCACGAGGGCGCCCCGGGCCAGCAGGAGATCGACCTCCGCTACGCCGACGCCCTCTCGACCGCCGACAACATCATGACGTTCCGCCTGGTCATGAAGCAGGTCGCCCTCGAACAGGGCGTCCAGGCCACGTTCATGCCGAAGCCCTTCTCCGAGTACCCGGGCTCGGGCATGCACACCCACCTGTCCCTCTTCGAGGGCGACCGCAACGCCTTCTACGAGTCGGGTGCCGAGTACCAGCTCTCGAAGGTGGGCCGCTCCTTCATCGCGGGCCTCCTGAAGCACGCCGCGGAGACGGCCGCCGTCACCAACCAGTGGGTCAACTCCTACAAGCGCATCTGGGGCGGCTCCTCCCGCACCGCCGGCTCGGGCGGCGAGGCCCCCTCGTACATCTGCTGGGGCCACAACAACCGCTCGGCGCTGATCCGCGTCCCGATGTACAAGCCGGGCAAGACGGGTTCCTCCCGGGTCGAGGTCCGCTCGATCGACTCCGGCGCCAACCCCTACCTGACGTACGCCGTACTCCTGGCGGCGGGCCTCAAGGGCATCGAGGAGGGCTACGAACTCCCGGCGGGCGCCGATGACGACGTCTGGGCCCTCTCCGACGCCGAACGCCGCGCGATGGGCATCGAACCCCTCCCGCAGAACCTGGGCGAAGCCATCTCCCTGATGGAGCGCAGCGAACTGGTCGCCGAAACCCTCGGCGAACACGTCTTCGACTTCTTCCTGCGCAACAAGAAGCAGGAGTGGGAGGAGTACCGCTCGGAGGTCACCGCCTTCGAACTGCGCAAGAACCTCCCGGTGCTGTAACCCCAGCTCCGGCAGTACCCCAGCATCACGACCCCGGGCCGGTGGCACCAAGCCGCCGGCCCGGACCCGTCTCCCCCCTTCAGGCCGCCCGCCGTCGCCTCGGCGGCCACGGCGTTCATCCCTGAGGGCCTGCCCGACGAGCCAACCTCGCCTTCGCCCCTCTGGTAGTCGGCGACCTCTGCTTCCCGAACCCCGCTACCAAGCACGGGCGGCTTCGCCCGCCGGATGCACCTCGCTGAGGCCGCCGTCACCGGTGACGTGGTCCTGGTCCAGTACCTGCCTGAGGAGGAGGACCCGCGTGACGCACGTCGACGATGTGATGTGGATGAATCGGGCATCGAGCTTCCTGCCAGTGCCCGCTGGCGGAAGGGGCGTTCTCGGGCGATGTGCTCATGGTGAACGCCGGCGGCGAGGACCTGGCTAGTAGCTACTTCCGCGAGACGGATACCCCCGTCCACAGCCGAGGAATTGGCCCTGGACGAGCTCCAGGCGCAGGCCCCACGCTCGGTGTGATTATCTCCAGCACCCTGGAGCCCCGCTCCGAACGCCGACCCCGTCCCCTCACCTGCACCCGATTGATCCTTCGCCCGCCCATCCGCTGTGCGGTCATTGCCTGCGCGAGCCGAGCCTCCTCGTGCATGACTGTGGAGGCAAGAGCTTCGTGCTGAGGGTGTTGAGGTGGTAGATACCCATGGCCTGGAGAATCGGACACGCGTGGCGAATTATCACTTGCTGGCTTGTTGAAATGTCGGAGCCCGGACGGATGTGAGTGAGCTGTCCGGGCTTTAGGTCCCCGCTGACACTCGAGCGCTGTGGGTTTATCAGTCGAAGGCAGCGGTAGGGCTCCGGGTACGGCAAACCCGGAGCTGCACCGGTAATGGAAGGTTAGCGAAATTGCCTTGACAATGCGACGATCTCTTGCGATTCATGCACACGCTCAGTGGAGGATCCGCGGCGCACGAAGACGGTGCCATTTCGGAACGACAACTCTTGCTGGCCTGGCACCAATACTCGAATGACCGAAAGGCCCTTGTAGTCGATGGTGTCAATGGCTGACAAGACTTGTGTTGCGAGAGGTTCGCTGAGGCCCGCGCGGGAAAGTTGTTCTACAAATCGCTGAACATAGCTGTCTAGCGTCATGCTCTTAGCGTTAGCCTCCCGTTCAACCCCTACCACATGATGCACCCCAATCGGAATTGGGGTCATTGAATCCATCTGGCGAATGCGGGTCGCGTGGGCTTCCTTGTCGGCAACGCCGAGGAAGAGGTATCCGTCGGTGCCGGGTTTAGTGTTCGCGATACCGCAGATCGTCTCGGCCAGGCGTCCAACGATCTCACTGTCCCATTCGCGAGAACTGTCGAGCCGGAGTAGCCCTTGTTTGAATTCATAACGCGCTGTCTCGATTTTCGATCTACGCAGCGAGTTTTCGAAGTCGAGAGAAAGTCCCGCACCATGCCCAAACACGGGCGGGACCTTGTTGACGAAGTGGCGCTGAATCAATCCGGTGATCGTGTCGATATTTGATACGCGCTCCTCGGAGGAGGTGTAGTGCTTCCCGCTCTCGAGCTTTGATCCCACTCCCTTCAAGGCGGAGACGATTGCCGGGTAATCGTCAGGAGATTTCTGTTGTTTTACGATCAAATCAAAGAATGCCATGAAGATCGCGTAGAAAGGAGTGCGGATCGGGTTTGCACTCCCCGGGCGAACGAGGTTGCGCAGCCCATTGGGGGTTGCGAGTTGACTGTCGATGACCTCTGACATTACTGAGAAGGTCGACTTGATCTCCGACTCTAGGCGCTTAGCGCCATAGGCGGAAAGGGCCACATCCAGGCGTCGATACTTTTCGCTCTCGGTGTCGTATAGTTCATCAAACGCCTCGCGACTTGCAGGGAACGGGACTCCGAAGAGGATTGAGGCGGCGATGTCGGCAACCATCTGTTCATCGTAGCCTTCTCGGAGCTGTTTGACGTTTAGGATCCCGTGCCTAATCCAAAGTGTGTCGTCGGCTCGTACGCCGTATTGTTGGCGCTCGCGTGACGAGTCAATGGAAATGCTGGGCATATCGTGGAGGAATAGAATGTCCTCGGATACGTCACCCCGCAATGAGCTGGCTACGGACCGCACGGCTTCGGAGAACCGGTTTAGTATTCCGGCCTGCCGCTTCTCTTGAACACTCAGCTGCCGGCCGTTTGAATTGATCCGACTGAAAACTTCTGTGATCTGCTGTTCGGTATGTGTAGGGAAGATGGTCACTGCGAGTTGATAATCGAGAATGTTTGCACACTTGTCCGCCGGAAGCGACATTAGGGTATCGACAGGCGGGAAGGCGCCTGCCTTCGCGGCTTGTTGAGCTCGAGCGCTCTGGCTTAGATCGAAGTGCATACCCTCGTAATCGAATCGCTGCTCGATGAAAGAGAAAATCGCATCGAGTCGCTGCATGCCGTCGATGATCTCGTATCTACCCGCGCCGTGGATCTCGGGACGCTCGGCGAGCAGGATCAGAGGGATGGGATATCCGTCCAAGATGCTGCGGATGAGCAGCTGCTTTTCGGAAACGGCCCATACGAGCTTCCGCTGATATCGCCTGTTAACGAAAAGTGAATCATCGCGAAAGAGACGGTAAGCTTCCTGGACGCTCATGCCTCGGGGCGTGATCGAGACGTGAGGTTCTGTCGACAAGAGCTCCTCCTCAGGGTTGACTGACTGACAGATGAGGAAGTTTTGCACAATAAGGCGATGCTGTCTGGCGTATTGCCGTAGTCGAGGGGGGCAGGTCGGCATGTTCCTTGTCTCGGCACACACCCTCCCCGCAAAGGGGACTCAGGTCGCCGCGTGCGATGCGAGCGCCGTGTGTTGCTGAGGAACGTTTGCGCAGGTCAACCCTTGCTAGCGTCTACTTCAGTCTGCCTCTGGAGGCTGCGCTGTCCCTGCTAGCCCGGGCCAGGCATTGCCTCCTGGGCCCTGGGCCGTGCCGTACCCCTGCCGTAGCTCGTGTGAGAACGACTTGGTCAAGGCGGCCGCCGCGCGCGGACTGGAGGTGCTCTCATCGGGCATTGTCGTCCCTGACTTTCGACCCCGGTTGGGCCGCCGACTACCGCTGAGCTGAGCGTGTGTGAGGTGAGGTCGCTGACGCTGGCCAATTAAGCGCAGCGGCTACGAGCGCGAATCGGGCAGCTGCTCGAACCACGACAGGCTCAAGGGCAGCGAAATCCGTGCACGCTGTTCTGCGGGCCGAGCGAGCCGTCGGAGATGAGTCGGCCTGTGCGAGCGTGTCGGGATCGCGCTCGCTTGGCCCGGTCGTGAAGACGATGTGCTCGCCAGGAACCGCCCGCCGACAGCGCGGGGCGGTGTACCTGGGCCGTCTGTGGGCCGTCCGACGGTGGCCGAGGGCGCTTGGCGATTGCCATGGACGCCCCCTTCCTGCTGATGACGGGGTCAGGCAGGGATGCGGCAGGTTGGGGAGTCGAGCTGCGCAAGAACCTCCCGGTGCTGTAGGGCTCGGCTCCGCTCGTGCGGGCCGTCGGTCGGGGGCCGGCGGCCCGGCGGGGTTTCTACGGCTTGGCGCAGGTGAGGGTGACCTGGTCGCTGCGGGCGCTCAGGCCCGCGGACGGCACGTGGAGGGTCATGAACACGCTCGGGGAGACGCCGTTGACGGTCGCCGGGAGGTCGACCACCTTGAGGAGCGAGACGCTCTGGATGCCGGGTTCGAAGTGGGCCTTGCCCTTGGCGAAGGGAGTGGCGCTGGAGGCGTAGGTCCAGTGGTAGTCGACATCGCCCTTGCCCGTGCCGGTGATCCGGCCGTCGAACTCGGCCCTGCTCGGCTTGGAGCAGTCGACCACGGTGCCGGGTTTGGTGAGGGTGACGACCTCGACCTTGGTGACCTTGACCTTCCCCTGCTTGCCGCCGTCATGCTGGCCCCGGGGCGGCGTGGTGCACCCGATGCGGCTGCCCTGGGAGCTGACGGTGTACTTGCCGTAGCGGACGTCGTGCTTGTCGAGTGCGCCCTCGTCGTCCACCCGGGCGCGCTGGTTCGTCCGCGGGCCGTTGATCGTGACGGACTGGCCCGGCTCGAATCCCTCCAGGATGAGGTCGTACGAGGGCCTGCCCTCCCCGGTCGCCACCAGCTCGCACGAGCCGACGGCGGGCGCGGCCGCCGGGGCGGCGGAGGCCGGGGTGAGGACGGCCGAGGAGGCGAGGAGCGGGGCGGTGAGGAGCGTGAGGAAGCGGTGCTGGTTCATCGTGCTGCCCTCCGGGCGGAGAAGCCCCCGATGCTCCTCCCAGGATATCGGCGGGCGGTCGGCGTCCGCCTGCGCGGCGGCGGGTCAGGCGGGGGGCGTCCGGACCGCCGGGTGCCAGGTGGGGCGGGGGCCGGCGGGGCGGGTGGTCGTGGTGTGGAGCCGGGCGTCCAGGCCCAGGACGGCCGCGGTCGTGGCGCCGGCCGGGCCGAGTACGGCCGAAGGGGCGCCCGCGTAGAGCATCCCGGACTCCGTCCAGGCGGGCGGCCCGCCCAGGGTGGTCGCGGCGACGGTGCCGGTGTCCGCGCGGCCCGTCACCGTGCGGCCCGCGGCGCCGACCGCGCCGTAGCCGGCCCGGCCGCCGGACTCCGAGACGCCGGAGACCTGCGGGGCGCCCGCGCCCGCCGTGACGAGCGCGCTGCGGACCACTCCCGAGTCGGGGCGGCGGAAGTAGAGGCGGATGCCCGCGCCGTCCCGGGCCGCCGAGAGGGGGACCGTCGTGGCGGGCAGCCCGGTGGGGTGCGGGCCGGTGAGCGGGGCGCCGGGGGCGGGCTGCGTCCAGGCCAGCACGGACGCGGTGGTGGCGGCGTACACGTGACGCCGGCCGGCGGCGTCGAGCACCGCGACCGGGTCGCTCTGGAGGTCCTGGCCGCCCAGTTGCTCCCAGTCGGTGAAGGCCCCCGACGGCTGCTGGGCGCGGGCGCGCAGGGTGCGGCGGGAGTCGCGGAGGTAGACGGTGAGGCGGCCCCCGGCGTCGACGGCGGCCGAGGGGGTGCTGATGGCCGAGGTGCCGGGCTCGTCGTCCGGCTCGGGGGTGCCGAGGGAGGCCCACGCCCCGAACGGGCCGTCGGGCGCGGACTGGACCGCGTACACCACCTCGCGCCGGTAGTCGGCCGGCCGGGGCCCGAGCACGGTACGGGTGGCGAGGACCGCGACGCGGCCGTCGGGGAAGCGGACGGTACCGGCGCCCGGGTCGATGCCGGAGCCGGGGAGCAGGACGGGCCCGGTCCAGGTCCCGGCCCGGTCGCGCGTCCAGACGGCCATCCGCCCGTCCAGCGCGGCGAAGGCCCAGAGCCGGCCGGGGGTGCCCTCGGTGAGCCAGGAGGTGGTGTCGGCGCGGGCGTAGCGCAGCGACTGGGCCCAGTGACGGCCGGTGGGGCTTCCCGCCACCTTGCGGTCGCCGCAGCCGGAGGGGGAACCGCAGTAGTCGGCCCGGTCGTGCCAGGCGTACGTCTTCAGGAAGCCGATCTTCGTCTCGGCGGTCTGCGGGTCCAGCGCGTGCGGGAGGCTGCCGTTGTGGTAGCCGAGGTAGTTCTGGACCGAGAACCGCGGCCGGTCCGCGACCCGCTCGGCGTACAGCGCGGTGGCGGCCTGCACGAAGCGGGCGCCGTACATGTGGTCCTGGTGGTCGGTGTACTTCCCGGTGGCGGCGTACCGGTTCGGCGTCGGGTCCTGCATCCGTATCGTCGTCGGCCGGTACCGCTCCAGGATCCCGGCTATGGACTCGATCACCTGGTCCTTGGTGTACGAGAACTCCTGCTTGACCGGCGTGCCCGTGGTGAGCTGGGAACCCAGCGCCGGTATCCGGCCGTTCCACAGGCCGCGCAGGCTGTCCGGGTTGTCCGCCGCCGGGTTGCGGGCCTCGCGCAGCTGGAGCCAGACCAGGTTGACCCGCGGGCGGGCGACGAGGACGTCGAGCTCGGCCTGTCCGCCGCCGGCCGTGGGTATGACCGTACGCTTCCAGGCGCTGCCGCGGTCGCCGGTGGCCATCTCGGCGTAGGCGGCGCGTATGCCGTTCTGCCGGGCCTCCGCGTACCGGGCGCGGTCGGCGGGCTGCTCCGGGTCCTCGGCCTCTCCGCCGCGCGCTTCGTTGCGGCCGTCGGCCTCGCCGGAGGTCAGGTAGGCGGTGGTGACGGGCAGTCCGGCCAGCAGGGAGCGGCTGAGGTCGGGGTTCATGAAGAACAGGTCGTCGTCGGGGTGCGCGACGACCTGGACGACCGTGCCGGAGGTCGTGCTGGCGGGCAGGGCTGCGACGGGGTTCTTCCCCTCGCCGGTCTCGGCCGCCGTCTGCTGGCCGGAGGTGACGGCAAGGACGCCGGAGGCGCCCACGGTGAGCAGGGGAAGCGCGGCCGCGAGGAGGAGACGGCGGCGGGAAAGGGGCATGGTCACGGCCTCTTGAGGTCGCTTCGGGCAGGAAGAACCGCTGTGCAGTCACTGAGAGGCCGAATCGGGGCAGTTGGTTCACCGATTCCGACGATGACGCACGCTTTTCCGAAAACGACCGGATGTGATTGTGCCCTGCCCTGCCCTGCCCTGCCCTGCCCTGCCCCTGCCCCGGCCGCGCCCTGCCCCTGCCGCGCCGGCGCCGAACCGACCGGATCGTGGGCGGGGTTGAGGAGGTCCCGCACGCGGCTGGGCGGCCCCGGACGCGCTCGGCGCGGTCCTGCCGGTCCGGCTACCGCCCTCCGGCGCGGGTGTTGCGCGGCCCCACCGGCTGCCACGGAGCCAGGTGCGCGTCCGTGTCGTCCGCCGACGAGGTGACGTACAGCCGTGCGTCGAGGCCGACCACGGCCAGGCTGACCAGGTTCTTCCCCGTCATCGTGCTGGACGGTGCCCCCACGAACATCAGCGGCGAGCGCTGCCACGCCCCGCTCGGCCCGACGTCCGAGCCCAGCTGCCCGCCCGCCGAGCGGCCCGCCAGCACGTGTCCGCTCGCCGTCACCGGCCCGAAGCCCTGGAGCCCGCCCAGGTCGGTCAGGCCGTTCACCCGCAGCCCGTCCTCGGCCGTCACCAGCGCGGAACGCACGTTGCCCGACCCCGGCTTGCGGAACAGCAGCCGCACCCCGCCCTCGCGCCCCTGCGCCGTCAGGGGCAGCGTGGTCTCCGGCAGCCCGGTGGGGGCGGCCGGGCCCAGCGGGGCGCCGGGCTCCGGCTGCGCCCAGCCCGTCACCGTCTTCGTGGTGGCGGCGAAGACCATCCGCCGCCCGGCCCCGTCGGTCGCGGTGGCCGGGGTGCCGTGCAGGTCGGAGCCGCCGAGGCTCTCCCAGGGGCCCCACTCCCCGCCGGGGCGCTGGACGCGGCCGCGCAGGGTGGAGGCGCCGTCGCGCACGTACACGGCGAGCGCCCCGGTGCCGTCGACGGACACGGCGGGTGCGCTGATGTCGGAGGTCCAGGCGTCGTCGGCGGTCTCCGGGGTGCCGAGCGACTGCCAGGGCCCGAACTCCTCGGAGCCGGGGGCCCGCTGGACCGCGTACACGACCTCGCGCAGGTAGTCGGCGGGTTTGTCGCCGAAGGAGGTGCGGGTGCCGAAGGCGGCTATCCGGCCGTCCCCCAGGGTGACGGTGGAGATGCCCTGGTCCATGCCGGTTCCGGGGAGCAGGCGGGGGCCGCTCCAGCTGCCGATCAGGCCGGTGCGGTGCCAGACGGCGACCTGGCCGTCGAGCACCTTGAACGCCCACAGGCCGTGGTCGCCGTCGGAGGTGAGCCAGGAAGTGCTGGTGCCGCGCGCGTAGTTGACGGTCTGCGTCCAGCGGTTGCCCGAGGGGCGGTCGGCGACCTTGAGGTCGCCGCAGCCGGCCTCGCTGCCGCAGTGGTTCTCCCGGTCGAGCCAGGCGTAGGTGTCCAGGATGTCCAGCTTCTCCTTCGCCTCGCCGGGGTCGAGGGTGCTGGGGAGGTGGCCGTTGAAGTAGCCGATGTAGTTCTGCACCGCGAAGTGCGGGCGGTCCTCGACCTCCCGCGCGTAGGCGGCGGTGGCCAGCTGCGCGAAGCGGGCGCCGTAGAAGTGGTCCTGGTGGTCGGTGTACCGCTTCGTGTCGTGGAACCGGCCGGGGGTCGGGTCCTGGACGCGGATGGTGGTGGGCCGGTACCGCTCCAGGACGCCTTCGATGGTCCGGACGACCTGATCCTTGGTGTACGTGAACCCGTGCTTGACCGGGGAGCCGGAGGCGAGCACCGACTCCAGGTGCGGGACCTTGCCGTCCCAGAGGCCGTGGAGGCTGTCGGGGACGTCCGCGTAGACGTTGCCGGCCTCGCGCAGCTGCAGCCAGACGAGGTTGATCTCGGGCTTCGCGACGAGGACGTCGACCTCGGCGTACCCGCCGCCCTCGGTCGGGACCACGGTGCGCTTCCAGGCGCTGCTGCGGTCGCCGGTGGCCATCTTGGCGTAGGCGGCGCGGATGCCGTTCTGGCGGGCCTCGGCGTAGGCGGGCTTGTCGGGCGGGGTGGAGGCCTGCTTGGCGGCGCCCGCGTTGATGCCGTCGGCTTCGCCGGAGGTGAGGTAGACGGAGGTGACGGGGTGGCCGGCGGCTATGGAGTACCGCAGGTCCGGGTTCATGAAGTACAGGTCGTCATCGGGGTGGGCGACGATCTGGAGGACGCGGCCGGGGTCGGGGGCGTCCACGGCGGTGGCGGTGGTGGCCCGGGAATCGGCGGTGACGGGCGTGCCGAGGGCGGCGAAGGCCTCGTTGCCGCGGAGCACGAGCATGCTGCCGGCGGCGGTGGCGGCGACGAGCCCGACGGCCTTGACGATCTTCCGCGCGACCGGGTGCCGGGGGGCCGCGCCGTGGCCCTCCCGGGTGCCGCGCGCGCTGCCCGCGACGGCGCCGGGCCCGCTCGGGGCGGCACCGGGCCCGCCCGCCGCGGCGCCGGCTCCGCCGGCCGCGGCTTCGGCTCCGCCCCCGGCGGCCTCCGGGCTCGTCGCCGGGGCGGGTACGCGGGCCCGGGACGCGGAGTCGCGCCCGGCGCCGGCGTCGGCACCGATGCCGTGGTCCGCGCGGCACTCGGCAGGCGCGCGGCGCTCAGGCGCTCCGCGCTCGGCGGGCGCACCGCCGCCGCCGGCACCCGCGTACGCGCGGCCCTCCGCAAGCGCACCACCGGCACCGGCGTCCGCGCGGCTCGCCTCCGCCGCCGGGGCGGCGGAGGTACCGCGCTGCCGGGGGACCCGTACAGCGGGGGTCGAGGACGGCTCGGGCGCGGGCGAGGAGGGCGGGGTCGCGGCGGAGCCGGCGGGTCCGTCGGACATGGGGGCTCCTCGCGGCCGGTCGGGTGGGGACCGGGCCCCCTGGCACATAGATCTAACAAGTAAGCAGATAATCCGATAATCCGCCTCATGGTATCGGTCACGGTGCCCGGTGAGTCGAACGCCTGCTCCGGCTAGGCTCGCTCCCAGGCCGGCCACACCCCATCGGCGGCGACACACTCGGGAGGCGGCGGGATGACAGTCCCGGGACGCAGGAGCAGCACCTTCATCAGGCTGCTGCGCAGCGGGTTCACCGACCCCACGCACGCCGCCCGGCTCCTCGACGCCGACGCGCTGGCCGCCGTACGCGCCGACCCGGTCCTCCTCGACGCCCTCGGCGCCACCGCAGACCCCGACCTCGCCCTGCACGGGCTGGTGCGCCTCGCCGAGGCCCAGACCCCCGAGGAGCTGCCCCTGCTCCTCGACACCCTCGTCAGCGCCAAACCCCTGCGCGACCGCCTCCTCGGCGTGCTCGGCGCCTCCGAAGCCCTCGCCGACCACCTCGCCCGCCACCCCCGCGACTGGCAGGCCCTCGTCACCTACGAGGCCGCCGACCTGCACCCCGGCCTCGCCGAGTTCGAGCAGGGCCTCGCCGACGCCCACGACCCCGTCGCCCTGCGCGTCGCCTACCGCCGCTGCCTGCTCTCCATCGCCGCCCGCGACGTCTGCGGCACCACCGACGTCGCCCAGACCGCCGCCGAACTCGCCGACCTCGCCACCGCCACCCTCCGCGCGGCCCTGCGCATGGCGACCGCCGCCGCCCCCCAGGACGCCGTCCAGTGCCGCCTCGCGGTGATCGCCATGGGCAAGTGCGGCGGCAACGAACTCAACTACGTCTCCGACGTCGACGTGATCTTCGTCGGGGAGGCCGCCAGCGGCGCCGATGAGCACAAGGCGCTCCAGGCGGCCACCCGCCTCGCCTCCCACCTCATGCGGATCTGCTCCGAGACCACCGTCGAGGGCACCATCTGGCCCGTCGACGCCAACCTCCGCCCCGAGGGCCGCAACGGCCCCCTCGTCCGCACCCTCTCCTCCCACCTCGCCTACTACCAGCGCTGGGCCAAGACCTGGGAGTTCCAGGCCCTGCTCAAAGCCCGCGCCGTCGCCGGCGACCCCGACCTCGGGGCCCAGTACGTCGCCGCCATAACCCCCCTCGTCTGGCAGGCCGCCGAACGCGAGAACTTCGTCGCCGACGTGCAGAAGATGCGCCGCCGCGTCGTCGACAACATCCCCGCCGCCCAGGTCGACCGCGAACTCAAACTCGGCCCCGGCGGCCTGCGCGACGTCGAGTTCGCCGTCCAGCTGCTCCAGCTCGTCCACGGCCGCAGCGACGCCACCCTCCACTCCGGCACCACCCTCGACGCCCTGCACGCCCTCGCCGCCGGCGGCTACGTCGGCCGCGCCGACGCCGCGCAGCTGCACGACGCGTACCGCTTCCTGCGCGCCATGGAGCACCGCATCCAGCTCTACCGGCTGCGCCGCACCCACCTCGTCCCCGAGGACGAGGCCGACCTGCGCCGCCTCGGCCGCTCCATGGGCCTGCGCACCGAACCCGTCGCCGAGCTCAACAAGGCCTGGCGCCGGCACGCCTCCGTCGTGCGCCGCCTGCACGAGAAGCTCTTCTACCGGCCCCTGCTCGACGCCGTCGCCCAGCTCGCCCCGGGCGAGGCCCGGCTCTCCCCGCGCGCCGCCGGCCAGCGCCTCGAAGCCCTCGGCTACGCCGACCCGGCCTCCGCCCTGCGCCACCTGGAGGCCCTCGCCTCCGGCGTCAGCCGCAAGGCCGCCATCCAGCGCACCCTGCTGCCGGTCCTCCTCGGCTGGTTCGCCGACTCCGCCGACCCGGACGCCGGGCTCCTGGGCTTCCGCAAGGTCTCCGACGCCCTCGGCAAGACCCCCTGGTACCTGCGCCTGCTGCGCGACGAGGGCGCCGCCGCCGAGAACCTCGCCCGTGTGCTCTCCGCCGGGCGCCTCGCCCCCGACCTCCTCATGCGCGCCCCCGAGGCCGTCGCCCTGCTCGGCGACCCGGAAGGCCTGCAGCCCCGTACGCACGAAGCCCTCGAACAGGAGGTGCTCGCCGCCGTCGGCCGCGCCGACAGCGCGGAGGCCGCCGTCGCCGCCGCCCGAGGGGTCCGCCGCCGCGAACTGTTCCGCACCGCCGCCGCCGACATCATCGCCTCCTACGGCACCGAGGACAGCCCCGTCGAGAAGGACTGCGGCGCCCTCGTCGACCGGGTCGGCGACGCCGTCTCCGACCTCACAGCCGCCACCATCGCCGGAGCCCTGCGCGCCGCCGTGCGCCACCACTGGGGCGATACCCTCCCCACCCGCTTCGCCGTCATCGGCGTCGGCCGCTTCGGCGGGCACGAACTGGGCTACGGCTCCGACGCCGACGTGCTCTTCGTCCACGAACCCCGCGAGGGCGTCGACGAACAGGAGGCCGCCAAGGCCGCCCAGACCGTCGTCGCCGAGATGCGCAGGCTGCTCCAGCTGCCCACCGCCGACCCGCCGCTGCTCATCGACGCCGACCTGCGCCCCGAGGGCCGCTCCGGGCCCCTCGTACGCACCCTCTCCTCCTACGCCGCCTACTACCGGCGCTGGTCCCTGACCTGGGAGAGCCAGGCCCTGCTGCGCGCCGAGCCCGTCGCCGGGGACGTCGACCTGGGCCGCCGCTTCATCGAGCTGATCGACCCGCTGCGCTACCCCGTCGAAGGCCTCGGCGAGGACGCGGTCCGCGAGATCCGCCGCCTCAAGGCCCGCATGGAGTCCGAACGCCTGCCGCGCGGCGCCGATCCGACCCTGCACACCAAACTCGGCCGCGGCGGGCTCAGCGACGTCGAGTGGACCGTCCAGCTGCTCCAGATGCGGCACGCCTGGGCCGAACCCGGCCTGCGCACCACCCGCACCCGCCACGCCCTGGCCGCCGCCCACGCCGCCGGACTGCTCCCCACCGAGGAGGCCCAGATCCTCGACGACGCCTGGGTCCTGGCCACCCGCGTCCGCAACGCCGTGATGCTGGTCCGCGGCCGCGCCGGGGACACCTTCCCCTCGGACGCCCGCGAACTGGCCGCCGTCGGCCGCTACCTGGGCTACCCGGAGGGCAGGGTCGGCGAGGTACTGGACGACTACCGCCGCACCACCCGCCGCGCCCGCGCGGTGGTGGACGACCTGTTCTACGGCGCGTAGCGGCGCGCCCCGACGGCCCCCCCGCCGCCGAGCCAAGGAGAGACAGCCCCCCGTGCCCGCCGCCGACACCGTCCTCACCGGAGCCCGCGTCCGCACCCTGGACCCCGGCCGCCCCCGCGCCGGCGCCGTGGCCCTGCGCGGCGGCGAGATCGTGGCCGTCGGGGAGGAGGCCGACGTACGCGACTGGCGCGGCCCCGGCACCCGGGTCCTCGACCTCGGCGGAGCCACCCTCACCCCCGGCCTCACCGACGCCCACAGCCACCCCGTCTGGGGCGTCGAGGCGGCCACCGGAACCGACCTCTCGGCCGTCCGGGACCCCGCCCGGCTGCGGGCCGTCCTGCGCACCGCCGACCGCACCGGCGGCTGGGTCCTCGGCTTCGGCCTCGACCACAACGCCTTCGGCGGCCGCCCCGTCGACCGGGACCTCATCGAGGACGTCCTCGACGGGACCCCCGCCTTCCTGCGCCTCTACGACGGCCACTCCGCCCTCGCCACCGGCCCGGCCCTGGCCGCCGCCGGCATCACCGGCCCGCGCGCCTTCGACCAGCGCTCCGAGATCGTCTGCGACGGCGGCGGCCGCCCCACCGGGCACCTCGTCGAGCACGCCGCGATGTCCCTGGTCGGCGCCCTCGCCCCCCGGCCCCGCCCCGCGGAGCGCCGCTCCCGCCTGCTCGCCGTGCTCGACGCCATGGCCGCCACCGGACTCACCGGCGCCCACGTCATGGACCTCGGCGACGGAGACGTACCGGCCCTGCTCGCCACCGTCGAGTACGAGACGGACCTGCCCCTGCGGCTGCGGCTGTCACCCTGGTGCATGCCCGGCGCCGACGCCGCCACCCTGGACGGGCTGATCGGCCTCCAGGGCGTCCGCGGACGCCACTGGCAGGTCGGCGGCGTCAAGTTCTTCATGGACGGCACCGTCGAGGGCGGCACCGCCTGGCTGGAGCACGCCGACTGCCACGGCCAGGGCACCGCGGCCTTCTGGCCCGACCCGCGCGCGTACGCCCGGGCCGTACGGGTCCTCGACGCGGCCGGGGTCCGCACCGCCACCCACGCCATCGGTGACGCCGCCGTCCGGCACGTGCTGGACACGGTCGCGGCCCTCGGCGGACCCGCCCGCATGCGGCACCGGATCGAGCACATCGAGACCGTCCCCGACGACCAGCTGAAGCGGTTCGCGGAGCTGGGGGTGATCGCCTCCATGCAGCCCCCGCACACCGCCCGCACCCGCGCCGACCACACCGACGAGTGGTCCAGGCGGCTCGGGGACGAACGGGCCCGCCGCGCCTGGCGCTGCCGGGACCTGCGCGACGCGGGCGCGGTCCTGGCCCTCGGCTCGGACTGGCCCGTCGCCCACCACGACGCCCGCCAGGTCCTCGCCACCGCCCTGCGCCCCCGCGGCGCGGCATCCGGCGGCCGCTCCCTGACCGGGCTGATGGCACTGGAGGGGATGACCTCCCACGCGGCGCTCGCGGCGGGGGAGGAGGCCGTCGCGGGCCGGATCGCCCCGGGCTACCGCGCGGACCTGACGGCCCTCGCCCTCGACCCGGTCACCGCCGCCCCCGACGAGCTCGCGGAGGCACCCGTACGCCTGACCGTGTCAGGCGGCCGGATCACCCACAACGGGCTCTAGGCCCGGCGGAAGCGGTTCAGCAGCTCCGACGCCGGGTGCGGACCGGTGTGCACCGGCCGGCGCGGCAGCCGGTGCGGCAGCGACCCGTACCAGGCGCGGGAGACGGCGTACCCGAAGGCCAGGCACAGCATGCCGCCGACGGCGTCGAGCCAGAAGTGGTTGGCGGTGGCCACGATCACGACGAGGGTCGCCGCCGGGTACAGCAGTCCCAGGATCCGCGCCCACGGCGCGGAGGCCACCGCGAAGATCGTCAGCCCGCACCAGAGCGACCACCCTATGTGCATGGAGGGCATCGCCGCGTACTGGTTCGACATGTTCTTCAGGTTCCCCGAGGCCATGGAACCCCAGGTGTGGTGCACCAGCACGGTGTCGATGAAGGCCTCCCCGTTCATCAGCCGGGGCGGCGCGAGCGGGTAGAGGTAGTAACCGACCAGGGCGACGCCCGTGGTGGCGAAGAGGACGAGGCGGGTGGCGGCGTAACGCCCGGGATGGAAGCGGTAGATCCACACCAGCACGCCGATCGTCACGATGAAGTGCAGCGTGGCGTAGTAGTAGTTCATGCCGACGATCAGCCACGTCACCGAGTTCACGGCGTGGTTGACGGACCGCTCCACGGCGATGCCGAGCCCGTGCTCCACGGACCAGATCCAGTCGGCGTTCGCGAGCGCGGCCGCCTTCTGCTCGGGCACGGCGTTGCGGATCAGCGAGTACGTCCAGTAGCTGACGGCGATCAGCAGGATCTCGAACCAGATCCGCGGCCGTCGCGGGGCCCGCAGCCGGTCCAGCAGCGTGCGCTCCGGCGCCGGACGGGTCTCCTGCCCCGTCACGGGGGGTGACGAGACGTCCGTCCGGGTTTCCAGTGTCTTCACGCTCGCTTCACCCATGGGCAGAGAGTCTGCCAGATGCGTTCCCGCCTCCGATCATCCCTCGGGACGGTCTTCGACGCCTCTCCTCAGCCCTGCGGACTACCCCGGAACCCCCAGGGGGTACGCCGCTGCCTGGCCTACGGGGTACGCCGCTGCCCCGGCCCCGAGGCGGTGGAGCCGCGGACCACCAGCTCGGGCAGGAACACGAACTCGCTGTGCGGGGCCGGCGTACCGCCGATCTCCTCCAGCAGGGTCCGCACCGCGGCCTGCCCCATGGCCAGCACCGGCTGCCGGATGGTGGTCAGCGGCGGATCGGTGAACGCTATGAGGGGGGAGTCGTCGAAGCCGACCACCGACACGTCCTGCGGCACCCGCAGCCCCTGCTGCCGGGCGGCCCGGATCGCGCCGAGCGCCATCATGTCGCTCGCGCACACCACCGCCGTACAGCCCCGCCCTATGAGCGCGGCAGCGGCGGCCTGGCCGCCTTCCAGGGAGTACAGGGAGTGCTGGACCAGCTCCTCCGTGTCGGCCTCGGTGAGCCCGAGCCGCTCCCGCATCGCGGCCCGGAAGCCCTCGATCTTGCGGAGTACCGGCACGAACCGCTTGGGGCCGACCGCGAGGCCGATCCGGGTGTGCCCCAGCGCCGTCAGGTGGGTCACGGCGAGGTGCATCGCGGCCCGGTCGTCGGGGGAGACGAAGGGGGCCCGCACCTTGTCGGAGAAACCGTTGATGAGGACGTACGGGACGCCCTGGCCGCGGAGTTGGTCGTAACGGCCCATGTCGGCGGTGGTGTCGGCGTGCAGCCCCGAGACGAAGATGATCCCGGCGACCCCGCGGTCCACCAGCATCTCGGTCAGCTCGTCCTCGGTGGATCCGCCGGGCGTCTGCGTCGCCAGCACCGGCGTGTATCCCTGCCGGGTCAGCGCCTGGCCGATGACCTGCGCCAGTGCCGGGAAGATGGGGTTGTCCAGCTCGGGGGTTATCAGCCCGACGAGGCCCGCGCTGCGCTGGCGCAGCCGTACGGGCCGCTCGTAGCCGAGCACGTCGAGCGCGGCCAGCACGGACTCGCGGGTGCCGGCGGCCACACCGGGCTTGCCGTTGAGCACGCGGCTGACTGTGGCTTCGCTGACCCCCGCCTGGGCTGCGATGTCGGCTAGCCGTGCGGTCACGGGATTGGACTGTACCGGTAGCGGGCTCACATCGCCCACCACGTGCAGGAATCGGGGGGAAGACGGACCGTGCGGCCGTCGGTCTCCACCGGGGCGCTGGAGAGCACCGGCCGGCCGGGGGAGGGGAGCTCCACCGGCTCGGGCCGGGTGTTGAGGGTGCAGGCGAAGCCGGGGCGGGTGAAGAGGAGGACCCCGTCGGGTGCGGGCCGCCAGCGCATGCCCCGCGCGAACACCGCAGGTCCCGCCCCCGTCCCGGGCCACTCCTCTTGGCACCCGCCCTGCCCCGACTCCGGCGCCCCCAGGCCCGGCATGGCCCGGCGCAGCTCCAGCGCGGCGCGGTACAGCTCCAGCGTGGAGTGGGGGTCGCCGGTCTGGGCGGCGACGGTCAGACCCGCCCAGTCGGCGGGCTGCGGGAGCCAGCTGCCGCCGGAGCCGAAGCCGTACGGGGGTTCGTCGCCGGACCAGGGGAGGGGGACGCGGCAGCCGTCGCGCAGCCCGTCCTGCCCCTCCGCCTCCGCCTCGGCCACGGCCCCGAGCCCGGCCACGGCCACCGGCACCACCGTCTCGGCCACGAGCTCGGCCACGGCCACCTTCTCGGCCACCGCCACGGCTTCGGCCCCGAGCCCGGCCGAAGCGACCGCCGCCGTCCCCGGCCCCGCCCCCGTGCGGGCCCCGCCCGCCCCGGTCCGCCGCCGCCCGCGGCGGAACGCCGGGTCCTGGCGGGCCCCGTCCGGGAGGTCGGTCACCTCGGGCAGGCCGAGCTCCTCGCCCTGGTAGACGTACGCGGACCCGGGCAGTGCCAGCATCAGCAGTGCCGCCGCCCGCGCCCGGGCCAGGCCCCGGGCCCCGCCCCCGTACCGGGTGACGTGCCGTACGACGTCGTGGTTGGACAGCACCCAGGTCGTCGGGGCGCCCACCGAGGCGGTGGCGGCCAGGGACTCGTCGATGACGGTGCGCATCGCCGCCGGGTCCCAGGGGCAGTTCAGGAACCTGAAGTTGAAGGCCTGGTGCAGTTCGTCGGGCCGTACGTACAGCGCGAGCCGCTCCGAGGTCGGCGCCCAGGCCTCCGCGACCCCGATGCGCTGGCCGTCGTACGAGTCCAGCAGGCGCCGCCAGGAGCGGTGGATCTCGTGGACCCCGTCCTGGTCGAAGAAGGGCAGCGGCTCGGTGCCGATCAGCGTGGCCTGCGCGCCCCGGCCGATGTCGGGCAGGCCCGGGGCCTTGACCATGCCGTGGGCGACGTCCACGCGGAAGCCGTCGACGCCCAGGTCGAGCCAGAAGCGCAGCACCGAGGCGAACTCCTCCGCGACCTCCGGGTGCTCCCAGTTCAGGTCGGGCTGCTCGGGCGCGAAGAGGTGCAGGTACCAGTCGCCGTCCGGGACGCGGGTCCAGGCCGGGCCGCCGAAGACGGACTCCCAGTCGTTCGGCGGCAGCGCCCCGTCCGCGCCGCGCCCCGGGCGGAACAGGTACCGCTCACGGGCGCCGGGCACCCCCGCGAGGGCGTCCCGGAACCAGGGGTGCGCCTCGGAGGTGTGGTTCGGCACCACGTCCACGATCACCCGCAGGCCCAGCGCGTGCGCGGCCCGGACGAGGTCGTCGGCGTCGGCGAGGTCGCCGAAGAGGGGGTCGACGGCCCGGTAGTCGGCGACGTCGTAGCCGCCGTCCGCCTGTGGGGAGACGTAGAAGGGGGTCAGCCACACGGCGTCCACCCCGAGCCGGACCAGGTGGGGGAGCCGCTCCCGCACCCCGCGCAGGTCCCCGACGCCGTCGCCGTCACCGTCCGCGAAGGAGCGGACGTACACCTGGTAGATGACGGCATCGCGCCACCAGCCGCCCGTCACGGCCGGGTCGCTGGAAGCTCTTGCAAGCGGGACGGCCGTCAACTCGTGGTTCATATCGGAGTCAACGCGCGTACACGCCCCGTGGTTGCGGGCCTGTGGAAGAGAAGCGCACTCGAACCGACAGCAAGCATCGGCAACCGTAGGGACACACGGATGTAACGATCGCCTCCGCTTGCAGAAAATTGCCGCAAGCTCTTTCCGTCGGCTTTCAGGCTTGTTACGTTCCTCGCAACTCGGGACCGCGAGGGCGCGGCCGGGATCATCGAAGGAGTTCATATGCGGCGTGGCATAGCGGCCACCGCGCTGGTCGCGACCCTGGCGCTCGCGGCGACGGCTTGCGGCGGTGACACCAAGGACGACGGTGGCGGGACGAAGGCCGGCGGCGAGCTGTCCGGCACCGTCACCTGGTGGGACACCTCGAACGACGCCGAGAAGGCGAGCTTCCAGAAGATCGCCGAGGCGTTCACCGCGAAGCACCCGAAGGTGACGGTCAAGTACGTCAACGTGCCCTACGGTGACGCCCAGAACAAGGTCAAGAACGCCTTCAGCAGCGGCGCGGACGCGCCCGACGTGATCCGTGCCGACGTCGGCTGGGTCGCCGACTTCGCCTCGCTCGGCTACCTCGACGAGGTCCCGGCCGAGACCGCGAAGAAGATCGACGCGGAGTTCCTGCCGCAGGCCGCGGCCAGCGGCAAGTTCGAGGGCAAGACCTACGCCGTCCCGCAGGTCATCGACACCCTCGGCCTCTTCTACAACAAGAAGATGCTCGCCGACGCCGGCGTCCAGCCGCCCAAGACGCTGGAGGAGCTGAAGACCGCCGCCACCGCCATCAAGGCCAAGAGCGGCAAGACCGGCCTCTACCTGCGCGGCGACGACTCCTACTGGTTCCTGCCGTTCATCTACGGCGAGGGCGGCGACCTCGTCGACGCCAAGACCAAGACGGTCACCGTCGACAACGCGGCCGGCGTCAAGGGCTTCAAGGCCGCCCGCGACCTGATCACCTCCGGCGCGGCGGTCACCAACGCCACGGACGGCTGGACCAACATGCAGACCGCCTTCAAGTCCGGGGAGGTGGCGATGATGATCAACGGCCCCTGGGCCGTCGCGGACAGCTACGCGGGCGACCAGTTCAAGGACAAGTCCAACCTCGGCATCGCCCCCGTCCCGGCCGGCTCCGCCAAGGCCGGCGCCCCGCAGGGCGGCCACGACCTCGCCGTGTACGCCGGCTCCAAGAACACCGCCGCCGCGCACGCCTTCGTCGAGTACATGACCTCCCCGGAGGTCCAGGTCCAGTCCGCCAAGGACCTGAGCCTGCTGCCGACGCGCACCGCCGCCTACGAGCAGCCGGACGTCAAGAGCAGCGAGATGGTCCAGTTCTTCAAGCCGGCCGTCGACAAGGCCGTCGAGCGGGCCTGGATCCCGGAGAACGGCTCCCTCTTCGAGCCGCTGAAGGTCGAGTACACCAAGGCCGTCACCGGCGCCTCGACCCCCGAGGACGCGGCCAAGGCGGCCGGCGTCGAGTTCCGCAAGATCCTCAAGGGCTGGAAGTAGTACGGACGATGGCTGCTGACACCAGCCGGTCGGTGGCGAAGGCCGCGGGGGGGGGGGGGGGGGCGCCCCCCCCCCCCCCCCCCCCCCCCCCCCCCCCCCCCCCCCCCCGAGCCGTGCTGCCGTCGACGTCCACCTCTACCTCAGGGCGCGGCCCCCGGGCGGTCTGGTTCGGAGAAGGTCGTCTACACCCGCAGGCTTCCC